>DDNL01000093.1 GCA_002341165.1 Shewanellaceae bacterium UBA2521 | reverse complement strand
ATAGACGTTTAAGCCAACGAAAGTAGTCATTGTAATCATCATCTAGATAAAATGAGAAAGCAGAAACCCCTCCAGAGATATGTTCGTGCCTTATAAAGGCTTTATCAGTTTTCTCTCCTGTAAATCTTATGGCGTTATTATTTAGCTTCAAATCACCTTTTAGAGTGCCTCCATCAAGAGGTAAAAACTTTTGATCGGCATATTCTTCTGTGGCGACTTTTTTGCCATCGACAGTCGGTATATCTTTGAAGTCAGGTTTGTTAGAGCCGCGCGCGACGGTCATGAAATCTACAGGTTCTGATTTTGCATCATATGTTCTGAAATGGGTGACGTTTGAACCACCTGCGTAGACTAGTTCAAAGCCATAATTTTCTTTTTCAAGCAGTTGAAAAGAAGCACTTTTATCTTCGCCAGTTATAATCTTCAAATCACCCGTCAGTGCTCCTCCTTCAAGAGGTAAAAACTTTTGATCGGCATATTCTTCTGTGGCGACTTTTTTGCCATCGACTCGTAAGCCATCGCTTTTAAGGCTCATTGCTTCGTAGGTGGTATTATTGTTGTATAGACGTTTAAGCCAACGAAAGTAGTCATTGTAATCATCATCTAGATAAAATGAGAAAGCAGAAGCCCCTCCAGAGATATGTTCGTGCCTTATAACGGCTTTATCAGTTTTCTCTCCTGTAAATCTTATAGCGTTATTATTTAGCTTCAAATCACCTTTTAGAGTGCCTCCCTTAAGAGGTAAAAACTTTTGATCGGCATATTCTTCTGTGGCGACTTTTTTCTTACCTCCTTGCACATAAGCATCGGCTTCGGCGTAGATGTTACCTTTATTACCATCTAAGAAGACTCGAGCCACTCCTTCGGCAGCTACATATAACCCCCACGAGTGATAAGAGATATAAGGTATAAATGATGATACTCCGCTACCAAAACCAATACCATAGAAATTATTCAAGTCTTTTCCATTAGGTAAATAATGGTCCCCAACAGCAAAAATAGGGTTGGTATAATGACTACTATTGCCAAGGTTATTATAGCCGCCGACGAAGCAGCCTTTTTCATGTGCTGTACGTCCTATATTGCCGCTGATTCTACCACCAGTTTGATCCAGCTTATCACTGTCCAGCTCATGTATATCCGCATCAATTTTTTCGAACGATTTGATGATGCGTTGCACATCAGTTTGTAAGGGGTTTTTTAGATTGGGTAAAGGGTAGCCTTTTTTTGGCGTTTTGATATCAATGATAGGTTTACGGTTTGATGTTGTCATAGAAATACTCTTTATTTTAATTCAGTAGAAGATGACCTGCATCTTCTGGGTCTAAGATATGCGCAAGATGAAGTACCTTGTGCTGTACACATGACATTGAATTTTTATATTCGCTTCAAAACAGCCTCATCTTCTGGATAAGGCGAATCATCTACACTCTGTACAAGTGTTTAAAATCAGTTGAATGAAGAGACAAGAAAGGTTCAATGCTTTGGATTTGCAGATCCTATGTCCAAGTGTTGCAATACAGACATACAGGTGAAAAAAAGATACAAAAAAACCGCGCTTGAATAAGCACGGTTTTCCACCTTAGGAATGAGATAAGATTCTACTGAACTTTTGCATATATGCAAAGGTTTTTTTCATAAACGGTATTTTTTGTTTTTTTTTTGAACAAAGAGGTGTTTTTTGATAAGAAAGATATCAAGGGCAAGGTTTTCGTTTTGCTGAGCTGCTTGAAGCTGCACGACTTTGCTCTATTGCTCTTTTTCTCGGTTTTTTGATTTCTTTTAACAGTAGAAAGTGCAAGTCTTGCTCTGCATTGTAGTCCATGGTGACGATCTTAAAATAGGAATCTTTAGGCCAGAGTATATGTCCTTCAAAACGTTGACTTAGATTATCGAAAAGTCGGCCATTTTTTCCTTGTATTTTGATCAGTACTTTTTTTCCATCAGTACCTACTTGTTTCAATCGTTCCAAACGGTCATGCGCCATATGTAAACCGCCATAGCTTTGCATGTATCCTTTTTTATGATATACCACTCCTGTACTTAATCGGTTAAACAAAGATTCAGGCATGATTTTAGCAGTATAGGACTCCACTTCTAGAGGAGGCAAGGTATATAACATTTCATCGATTTTATCAGAGAGCTGTGCATATAAACTGCGCTGCTCTGCGCCCAAGGTTGTAGCTTGAAGTAAGGCTGGATTATTTGTGCCGTAGTTGAGATCACGAATTAAATGTTCATTTTGAAAAGCACGTTCAAATAGTTTGAGATCCTCCTCGTTAAAAGAAAAATGACGCTGCTGATTATTTTCAATAAATTTTAAGTTATTGATCCGACTCTCCCACAGATTTTCATCAATAGAGCTAATTTGCATCGAATCAGCAAACCAGCCAGCATGGCTTTGCCCTATATTCAGTAAGAGTAAAGAAGAGATGCAAGCTTGGATGGGGAGTTTAGATATCATAGTTCTTCAGGCTTAAGATTATCTGCAAGAGGGACGGTTTACATGAATTTGTGAACCATCATAAGAAGAAAGAATGCGAGCGGTAGGCGTAATATCTTTAGTTTCTATTTCATTGAGTTGCATATAATAAGTATCTGTTGTTGAGTCATAGTCTTTTCTAACGACTTTAAAGTGAGACTTAGAAGACCACAGGATTTCTGATTGCCCATGATCATGTATTGTATGCGCAAGATGGCCTTTTTTACCATAAACGTTCATGATGAGCCGATAGAGTTGATTTGAAGGAGATTCACTGTTTATGTCTTGATAGGCTGTATGAAGTGAGCCCACAGTATTAAAAAAACCTTTTTCATAATAAATATCGCCAGAGTTGAGTTGCTCCCAAATGTAAGGTTTGATCAATTGTCCTTTAAAGGATCTCGTATCTAATGTAGGTAAGTTTTGCAGTGTATGTTCTATGAGTTCTTTTTGCTCTGTGGTGTTGCTTATTTCTGCGGCGGTTAGCTCCTTTTCATTTTCTTCTTGTGGGGTGTTGATAAAATGATTGATGCCTTTTAAATGGTTATTGCCTAATAAATTATGCAAGCTATCGAGTTGTTCTTGATTGAAGTTGGTATTGCGCAACATATATTCTTCAATATATATCAGTTCTGCGTTTCTGTTTTGCCAATGGGTTTCATTGAGGGGGTTGAATGCAAGCTCTTCAGCTAAATAGGCTCCCAAGCAAAAACTAGGGTATGCAAATAGATACCCATAAAGAAGGTGACGTGTAAACCTATTCATGATGTATTACTAATCCTTTTCTAAAGATAGAGCGTTGAGAGTTAAGTCAAGATAGAGCTGATTCATGGTTTTTATAGAACCGATCAGCGCTATCAACTTCACATTGGATACAAGCCTCTAATCTTTGACATGCATACAAAGAGGCGTGAGTATTTTTTCATACATTTTTCTTTGATGAATGAGCTGTTTAATCATATGTCCCCAGAAGGGTAGGTAACTCAGAGGACTGTGGTATATTTCCTTAATTTTTTGACTTAACTGTTTATGTATGAGGCAATGCTCTAATTGCTCAGTATGATGTCTTTTGGATAGGTATTGATACAGAGTGTGCTTCGTCAAGCTTTTATCTTGTCTTTCATATCTGATTAAGGTGGCTTTTAATTTACTTTGAAATAACTTCACTTTTTGATGCTGTAAAAAGCCTGTCAATGCCGAGGGTATTGTTGTGTTGTTGTCGCTAACAAACTTTGTATGAGATAGGTTATCGACTTTTTTTAAGTGCTGATACATCAGAGTAGGTGCTATATTGCCGAGCTGTTCATAATTTTTATAGATATACCATCCTTGATTGAAAGGATACGCATTGAATATTTCTAATAAATCTGCTTTTTCTAATGTGTAGACACCTTGTTGGCTTAGTTGATCGACCTTCTTAAAAAAAGCTTTTAGAATAATGGGAGTACGCTGTTCTAGCTGCTTGACTGAAGCGTAATAAGTCTTGAACTGAGCTTCGGTTTCGGTTTCTTTTAACTCTTCATCTTGCTTGGATAATGAACTCATATTATTTACTGTATCTCCACAAGATATTTTGTTACTTATCAAGCACTGCTTAGCGAAATAGATCACAGCATCAAGATACGGATTGAGAAAATATTTAAAATCCTTCGTACTATAGCCATATTTCATTCTGTTTTGAACATAGGATTTGGCATCGATATGCTGTATAGCAGTATAGTAGATGGATAAGATTTTATTGACTCGTTTTATGTCTTCAGACTTAGTCCGATCAAATAGAACCCTCTTGGTGCCATCTCTTGAGTTAATAATACTTTGCATGCCTGCACAATATGCAGTAATAGGCCAAGCTGGAATTGCTAAAGGGAAGCTTGATGTCAGATCTTTAGTGCGCTTAGAGCAGACTTGGTAAGGTTTAATGTAGAGGCTTAAGCTTTGATAGTGCGGATTAAGTTGTTCTTTAGGAATATCGCTAAATTCATCTGAAACCCAGCGTGTAAAAGACAAATATTCAGTTGCTGAAGACACCCGTGTCAGATATTGGCTTATTTTATTAGGTTTTTTGATAGGTTTGAGGTAATCCTCAAATTGTTGAATCAACTTTTTTTCGAGTGTGGATTTGTTCGTTTCAATTTTATTTTGAACATGTTGCACGAGTGCAACTTTAGCTTGAATGAGCTTGTCTCCTCGATGCGCCCACTGGGCAATAGTGAAGTTATCGTGCTTATGGTGGGTGAGATCAGAGAGAGGCTTAAGCGTTGAAAGGGTGATTTGGTGTAAACAACTTTGCAGCTTCTTTCGATAATGAAGTGCTTCTTGCTGATTGGGGTTTTTGATTAGATCTGTATTCGATAAGGTTCTGGCATCGCATTCAAGAGGTGTATAAGGTAACTTTGAATGTAGAGCCAAATCGTAGGGAGGCTTGTAAATGTCGTAATAAATACTTTTGTAATATTGCAAGTCTAAATGCGACAGGGTTTTCTCTAAAGCATGAATCCAAGCCAAAGACTCCTGCTGGTGGACTTTTAATCCATGAATAATGTTGTGATCCGCAGAGGAAAAAATATTTCTATAGAACGTAGTAATATTGCCATATGTGGCCTGAAAAATATCATCAATTCTTAACTTCATCTTTTGGGTTGATTCAGAGACATCTTTATAAACATACTGCTTTTGTGATGTGATATCTTTAATCTGCTCTTGTAAGTGCTCATCAAAATGATCCGCTTGTGCAACAGCTCTTGTACCATCGCTGACTATGGGGACGAGATAGAGAACACTTGCTACCTTGTCTAATGTTGAGCTTTTTTCATTGGAAAATGTTTCTACCAAGTCATCTGCCCACAAGCCGATAGCAGCTGCATCAAATACAGGGCCTAGAGCTTCAAGTCCTTTCGCTGCCCAACCTCCATAACGCTTAAGATTGGTGAGCATAGATATGGACTCTTCTTCGGTGATAGCGCCTTCAAATAAATTGGAACCAGGTGTAAATTTTTGTTCTTTTTGATATAGGGATGATGCTTGTGGATACATCTTTTGCCATTCAACGGCTTCTTGTTCTGGGCTGAGCTGCTTGAGATCACTGGTGAGCGCATCTTCTTCTTCTGTGGCAGATGCGTTTTTGGCTGGAAGCTCACAGACTTCTGTGGTCAAGCCATGTGAAGAAAAGCTCAAGAGCGAGAAGAGAAAATATGTTTTTACTAGGCTTAGTGTTAGTTGTCTAGATTGATTGAGTTTTTGTATCATGATGTATTCTTCCATCCATAGATTGAGATCTGCTTATCCGTAGCTATTGTTCAATTTGTAGCAAAAAATAAAGTATGAAGCAATTTATTATCATCTTTTTGCTTTTTTTTTGCACGCAAAATCATGTTATTTTTTATGAAAAAACGTACCACAATCGTATTTAAAATACTTGATGATATAAAAGTATCATATGAGAAAAATAATACTTACATTGAATATGAATGGTTTGAGCAAGAAAGTTTATAGCATGTATCAAAGTGAACGAGCAGATGAATGTAAAGATATAGGCGTGCAAGGTGAAAGATAGAATGCAGTATCCTATTTTGTTGTCGTGCATTATGGTGCTTTACATAAAAAGCAAGCAAAGTGTCGCACTTCTTTTTGATCAGGCCAGAATGAGGTTTACAGTTTGTTTGTAATAGAAGCATCAAGAAAAACATGTTAGAAGTACGCATCCTATTCATGAATAAAACGCTTTATGTGATAGAGTAGCTACTTTTTGTAACTCAAATAAAGTTTTCTAGATCGTGCTTGTTTATTTTTAATGCTTCATTATTGTTGGTACAATCCATATGACAGCATAAAAATTTGCAATGATCTGTGCACATGGTGACAAAAGTGTTTAATTCCAAAGAATATCGACCAAAGAATAAAACGGAAGTGATTCGTATTGTGCAAATCACGGATCTTCACCTTTTTGCAGATAAACAACAAGATTTGCTTGGTATCAAGACATGGGATAGTTTTCAAGCGGTCGTTGATGCGATGCAGCCTGATATTGTGGATGCTGATTTCATTTTAGTAACTGGAGATGTCAGTCAGGATCAATCTAAAGCATCTTATGCGTTAGCTTGTTCTGTATTAGATAAGCTTGGTAAACCGGTTCACATTTTACCCGGCAATCACGATGTACCTCAAGTAATGCGCGCTGCGATGGCAACTCAATTTATAGGTGTTGAGAACTTCTTGGACTTTGGCTCTTGGCATATACTGCTTCTTGACTCAAGTATTCCTCATCAGGTCTCTGGACACATTGATACGACACAGCTTGAACAACTTAAAGCGCATCTTGCTGCATATCCAGATAAGTTTCATCTTATTTGTTTGCACCATCATCCCATTGAAATACAAAGTCATTGGTTAGATGCGCACCGCCTGAAAGAAGGCGCATTATTTTTAGATGAGCTTGCGCAGTTTAAACAGGTTAAAAGCGTACTTTTTGGTCACATACATCAAGAGTTCCATGCGCGTTATGCACATTTTGATTTATGGGCAACACCTGCAACATCGGTACAGTTTAAACCTAAAGCATATGATTTTACTGTAGATGATGTGCAGCCTGGATACCGTATTATTGAACTTTCAGCTGAAGGACAGATTTCAACTTCAGTTAAACGTATTCCAGACAATCGCTTTCAAGCTGTGCAAGCAGAATCGGGTTATTAATTTTGAATAAGGAGCTTATGTGATGCTACTTTATATCCATGGTTTCAACAGTGGTGTGCAATCACCTAAAGCACTGAAGGTAATTGATTACATGCGTAGTCACTTTCCTGATGTGCATCTGGCTTTGCCTCAGCTTAGCTTTTGTCCAGATCAAAGTATTGAAAAACTGAGTGCTCTAGTACAAAAAGCGCAAAAGCAAGGGCGAGCTGTGCATTATCTTGGATCGTCTTTAGGTGCGTATTATGCGACCTTTTTACGTGAGCGTTACGGAGGCCGAGCGGTATTGATTAATCCTGCTGTAAAAGCCTACGAAGTCTTGCATAACTTTATCGGTAAGCATAAAAACCCTTATACAGGTGAAGAGGTTGACGTATCTTTAACACATGCGAAACAGTTGCAACGTTATGATACTCAAGCGTTATCTCGACTTGATCAATATAGCGTGTATTTACAAACAGCAGATGAAGTGCTCGATTATAAAAAAGCTGTATGGATGTATCAAGGCTGTCATTTGAATATAGAGCAAGGTGGTTCGCATCATTTTGATCGTTTTGAAAATCATCTTCCAGAGATGATGAATTTTTTAAACTTAACCTAAATCAGGTTATAATGGTGTTTTAAGCCCTATCACAATATAAGAAAAGCATATGAGTCAGTATACTTCCGATGATATAGAAGTTCTCAGTGGTCTTGATCCGGTCAAGCGCCGTCCTGGTATGTATACCGATACAACGCGCCCCAATCATTTGGGGCAAGAAGTCATCGATAACAGTGTGGATGAAGCCTTAGCAGGTCATGCAACACAAATTGAAGTTATTTTACATCAAGATAACTCTTTAGAAGTCATTGATAACGGTCGCGGTATGCCCGTTGATGTGCACCCTGAAGAAGGTGTTTCAGGTGTTGAATTAATCTTAACAAGATTGCATGCAGGTGGTAAATTCTCCAATAAAAACTACCAGTTCTCAGGCGGCTTACATGGCGTAGGTATTTCTGTGGTTAACGCCTTGTCTTCTCGTGTAGAAATTACCATACGTCGTGACGCAAAAGTCTATGAGATTGCTTTCGCGGCCGGAGAAAAAGTGGAGCCACTGACAGAAGTGGGTACCTGTGGTCGACGTAATACAGGGACACGCGTTCAATTTTGGCCCGATGCTTCCTATTTTGATTCGGCGCATTTTTCTGTTTCGAGACTCATTGATCAGTTACGCTCTAAAGCTGTTTTATGTCGTGGTCTTACGATTAAATTTACTAACCAGCAAAATAATGAGTCTTATCATTGGTGTTTTGAAGAAGGCTTACCCGATTACCTCTCCGATCGTTTAGGCAAGAGCGAACAATTACCTAACCCAGCATTTAGTGGTGCGCTCAGTAGTCCTCATGAAGCAGTAGAGTGGGCGGTCACTTGGCTTCCTGAAGGTGGTGAATCGGTGACCGAGAGTTATGTGAACCTGATTCCTACACCTCTTGGTGGCACACATATCAATGGTTTTCGTCAAGGTTTATCCGATTCTATACGCGAGTTCTGTGAGTTCAGAAACTTGTTACCTCGAGGCATGAAGCTTACTCCTGATGATGTATGGCATAAATGTAGTTATGTGTTATCGGTAAAAATGGACGATCCCCAGTTTATGGGGCAAACCAAAGAGAAGTTATCTTCTCGTCAATCAGCAGCTTTTGTTGCGGGCGTGGTACGCGATGCTTTTTCTCTTTGGCTTAACGAACATACTGAGCTCGCATTACGTATTGCCGAGCTTTCAATTAGTAATGCGCAATCACGGTTAAAAAGTATTAAAAAAGTGACGCGCAAACGCATCACAACAGGTCCTGCTTTACCTGGTAAACTGACCGATTGTGCGACGCAAGACAACCGTCGCTCTGAACTGTTTTTGGTTGAGGGAGACTCAGCTGGAGGCAGTGCTAAACAAGCACGTGATCGTGAATTCCAAGCTATCATGCCTTTAAAAGGTAAAATTTTAAATACGTGGGAAGTGGATGCAGCGCAAGTTCTTGCTTCACAAGAAGTGCATGATATTTCTGTCGCCATAGGTTGTGATCCGGATTCGGATAACATGAATGACTTACGCTACGGTAAAATTTGTATCTTGGCTGATGCCGATTCAGATGGATTGCATATTGCTACTTTATTATGCGCTTTATTTATGAAGCACTTTCGACCTCTTATTGAAGCAGGGCATGTATTTATTGCCATGCCACCTTTGTTTCGTATCGATGTAGGTCATGACGTATTTTATGCTTTAGATGAAGCAGAAAAAGAAGGTGTACTCGATCGCATTATAGCTGAAAAGCGTAAAGGTAAAGTCAATGTAACGCGTTTTAAAGGCTTGGGCGAGATGAACCCTATTCAGCTTCGCGAAACAACGATGGATCCGAATACAAGACGTTTAGTACAGCTTACGATCGATGATTTAGATAAAACGATTCAAATCATGGATATGTTATTGGCCAAAAAGAGATCAGGTGATCGAAAAAGTTGGTTAGAAGGTAAAGGCGATTTGGCTGAGGTTGAAGCATAATGATACAAATTTTTCAGAATAAAAGGGTGAGTAAATGAGTGATGTCATCGAAATGAATGTTGAAGGTATTGAACAGCTCCCGATGCGTCGCTTTACGGAAGATGCTTATTTGAATTACTCCATGTATGTCATTATGGATCGTGCGCTACCTCATATTGGTGATGGTTTAAAGCCAGTACAGAGACGTATTATTTATGCAATGAGTGAGCTGGGCTTATCTGCTGCATCAAAATACAAAAAGTCGTCTCGTACTGTGGGTGATGTGCTGGGTAAATATCACCCTCATGGCG
>DDNL01000043.1 GCA_002341165.1 Shewanellaceae bacterium UBA2521 | reverse complement strand
CTTACTACCAGTCGTTAAAGGTGGGCCGTAAACACGCTCATGCGCTCAATCAAGATGAACATGATTTAATTCAAACATGCATTGAGAAAAGAAGTATGTGCTACAAAAAGGAAAGCAATATTATATGCACCACACCTATATTCAACAAGACTTTCTCAAAACTAAAAAGCTTAATTTAATAAAAAGCTTTTAAAAGAAAAAGAGCGTGATGAAATACGCTCTTTGAGTTACCTCATTATGGAGTAAATTATTTATTAAATTTTTACAGGTTTACTTCTTTCTTTTCTGAAAAATTTTTCACAGTGCATACCTACAAAATATAACAGAGCACACATCGACATAAGCAGTCCAATATAAACTTGACCATGAGGTGTTAATAAATGAATTGCCAAAGGCGAGAATGCACCAAAAATTGAGACTCCCATATTAAGACCCAGCGCAATAGACGTAATTCGATACTTTTCTTGAGCTCTTACTTGTTCAAAAATCACTGATGGTGTCACCGTTGTTATAATGGCTATAAGTAATGAAATCAGAACTTGTGATATAAGCAATGCAGTCCATGACTCTAAGTCTTGTAATGCATAAATTGGCACGGATAGAAAGAGCATGGCAGCATACGATTTATTGAGTACCTGAGTACATTCTACATAACGATCGATAAAAAAAGCTGCAACCCAACAAAGTACAAAAAATATGACGTTAAAAGCAATCGGAAGAAGCTCTTGAACATCGGGATCAGAACTGAATTGCTTTGCTAAAATAGCGCTTGAAAACGTATTAGCATATACAATGACTACTGTTGGAATGATAATCAAAAATATTTTAAAAACAGCTAAGCCTTGCACACCGATTTTTGTAGATGAAGTATAATTTTCTGGCTCTATAAGTTTCATTTTAAAGTAAAAGCTACACATAATGTTAACCAGACCTAAAATAAGAGGTATTCGCCAACCATATGCAATCATTTCATCGTAAGAAAATAAACGTTTTAAAATGTATATCATCAGAAAAGATAAAACAATGGATAAAAAGCTTGAGCCCCATAGGATCGCTCCCATGCGTGCTTTCTCTTTATTTTTTGCTTCCTCCATCAAGTAGGTTATTGCCGCAGGGTTTTCACCCCCAAAGGAAAAGGCCTGTAAAAGTTGCATGATGAAAAATAAGATCGAAGCTAAAATACCTATTTCATGGTAAGTTGGCATAAGAGCCATGGTTAGCGTTGCTATACCTGTTAGAGTACTTGTAAATATTAACGCTGACTTACGGCCGTACCTATCCGCATAAGCACCAATAAATAAGCCACCAAAAGGTCGAGAAAAAAGTCTAAGGGCAAAAGTCATCCAAACAAATAAGGCTGAATCTTGGCCAAATAGATGTTCTGGAAAAAAATTATGCCCAATATAAATCGCAATAGCGGAATAGATAGCTATATCATAATATTCAAATATATGGCCAAGAGCAACTCCAAGCCTACGTTTTCTAATCGACATATCAAGCTGTTACCTCAGGAATTAAATTTTATAGAATATAAACTTAACACATCATGTTCATTTAACTTTTTCAATAAAGTAGATGTAGGCATATATGAACAGCCTAGTTTCCGTTTAATATTAAGATAAATTTTTCTTACTGCTGTTTGTGAGCAGTTTTGCTTGTAAGCAACTTCTTTATGAGATAAGTTGAATAAGAGGTATTCTATATACAATTGTTCTTTAGCTGTCAGAATAAGTCCTTTAAAGTTCGATTTCTCATATTGCATTTCTGGTAAAGCATTTGGTTTTGATAAGTTTGGTATTTGCTCTACCCCTCTAAAATCTAATAGTATATTAGGCTTCGATTTAATAACTGATTCAGCTTGATAAGACATACTTCTAAAAGCTTTTTCTACATGCATTTGCTCGAATTGGGTTAACTTATTATGTGAAGAAACAGCTAGCATTTCAAATCCATCAGGCCTTTCTGATACAATTTGATTTTTGTGTGTATCAGGTACATTTTTGATAGCAAGAAATTTTTCATATTTCTTGAAAGTGATATCTTCTTTGTCCCAGAACTTCCATCCAGACTTTAATCTTTGTGCAATATGCAGATCTAAATCTTGCTCCATAAATTTACAGTACCAGTCATACATACTTGGCATGACTATCCAAGTTTTATTTTTAATATCATACCGAGTGTAATTTACTTCAAATATACCGTATGGGCTTAAATTTTTTTGCCTCCAATTGTTCATATCGCAAGCAATTTGCTTCATATTTTTATGATGAATATTCATATTTGTTGTCCTTATGTATGATTGATTTCATCCCTTGACCTATGCGCTTTCATATTAATAAGTTGATAATGTTATGATGTAGCGAAGTGTTCGGGGAACAGTTGTTTGCGTTTATTAAGGTAAGCTCTTTGTGGAATTTTGGGCTGATGATATTTATCTTTAATCGATGTAAAAATCTGTTTCACTCTAATAAGTGGCACCTGCATCTGCTCAGCAATTTCATCGTCTTCATACCACTGTATACGCAAGCCTAAAGCCTGGTCTTCTTGCTCTGATAAAGTCGGCTCTTCAAGCGGTTCAAAGAGGGATTCATCAAATTCAATCTTCATGGCATCAAGCTGTGCTTGCTCTTGTCTAGCAAACTGTGTTTGTTGTTGTAAAATTTCCTCCATGTTATGTACATCAAATACCATACTTGGATACTTGGTTTGTAAACGTATAGATTCATATTTAAATTCGTTCAAAGCATCGACCATTTGATTCAAACTATCTATACCTAAATCTTCGGTATGGCCT
>DDNL01000091.1 GCA_002341165.1 Shewanellaceae bacterium UBA2521 | reverse complement strand
CATCTAAAATCACCAAAAAATTTATCACCTATCAGGTCTCATCAGGGTTTTTTAAGCATAATCCATCTAAAATCACCAAAAAATTTATCACCTGAAAGTCTCATCAGGGTTTTTTAAGCATAATTCATCTAAAATCACCAAAAAATGTATCACCTTCTAGGTCTAATCAGGTTTTTTTGAGTATAATTCATCTGAAATCACCAAAAAATTTATCACCTTCAATTTCAAAAAAATATCATTCATAACAAAAAATAATGAATCTTTTAAAAGCTGTTAATATAAATGTATAACTTTTAATCCTTCAACTCTCTTTCTTCCTATTAAAGAATTAAAAATCAACAATTTAATTGCAATTAAATCCCAAAACAAAAAATGTGGATAAATTATTGAAGTACCAAAAAATTTATCACCTGAAACCAAAAAATTTATCACCTGAAACCAAAAAATTTATCACCTGAGACCAAAAAATTTATCACCTGAAGGCCTGTAAAGCCTTGATATTTAAAAAAAAATCGAGCTGTATATAGATCTATATAGATCTATATAGATCTATATAATTAAAAAAGCTGTGAATAAAAAAATAATCAACTTAATAAGCTATTTTTTCTTTTTCAAATCTAATATTTTTTTAGAGCTGTTGGCTCAAGGATAGTGAGAGATAAGGATCGTAGAAATTGAAAAAATTTATTCTCTGACTGTTTAGACTCTTCGAATTTAACTTGTATTTGTTGAGCAACAATATTATCTAAATCATGGTCTATCCAATAATTCACAATATCCGTCCATTTAACGGTAACTCCTGTTTGGCTATAAATCTTTTATGCCGCATTCTCTAGGTATTTCCACACGATCATTTCGATTCGAAATGGTTTTATATTTTCGATTAAACATATGTTTTTCCATGTACATTTGATAAATAGATATTTTAACACATTACCTTTTGTTTTCTTATGTAACTATTTTTTTAGGAATTATTAGTGTACTTGTTTCACCTGATTTAGTTTGGGCTACTGCAAATGCAGATATGTTTTCAACAGTTAAAACAGTCATTTCTTCATCTATAAACACTTGTATCAAGCAATGCTCACAGGTAGCTTGGCAAGTGCAGGTGTTACAGGTTTCATGATTAAATATTGGGTTAAATCTGGCGGAGTTTTCGCTGTGGGTATGATTTTTATGAAGTTCGCTATGCCTATGATTGCACCATGGGCTTATTTCAAGCGATACATCCTGTTACAATATGTTTGGAAGCTTCCGCATTTTTACCTCATAACACAACACGCTTTCTTTAATTAAATAGAATAAAAACAACCATAAGGAAAACATGATGCATCTACTACATATAGACACCAGCTCACAGATCCAAGGTTCACACTCAAGAAATCTTTCAAAGAAAATCGTTAACAAGATCATCTGCGATCATCCTGATTCAAAGGTTACGATACGTGATGTGGGTATGCATGTTATACCGCATATTTCAGAAGCAACCATTAAAGCGTTTTATCAAGAAGAAGCCACTTATGATGAAGATATGGCTAAAAGCTCTAAACTTTCCATGTCGCTGATTGATGAAGTGCGTCAAAGCGATGTCATCGTTCTAGGTGTTCCTATGTATAACTTTGGTGTACCTTCAACACTCAAAGCTTATATTGATCATATTGCTAGAGTGAATCACACTTTTAAGTTTACCGCTGAAGGACCTATCGGTTTACTCAAAGACAAAAAAGTCATTGTCGCCATCACGCGCGGCGGAAGCTATAGCCATAGTCCACAGAATCATCAAGATCCATACTTGAAAACGCTGTTTTCATTTCTTGGCTTAGATGATGTAACCTTTTTTGTTGCAGAGCGTCTAGCTATGCCAAACTTCGCTGAGCATGCATTACTCGATGTAGAGAAAGCGATAGAAAGACTGTGCATCACGCATAAATGAACCTAGCTAAATTAAATAGATATACTCATTTGGCATATCAAGAATAAGTCAAACGATACGCTTCACAACATAAATATAACCATAATAAAAGCAATAAAATGTTAATACTTCCTATGATCACTCTTATGCTTCTCACTGGTTTAGTGTGGTTTTATATGTATTTTTTACGCTTAAAATATATCCTTGAGCATCGTATTGCTTACGATAAGTTAGAAACCCCTGAGCAGGCTTCTGCTCATCTACCTATAGCGACAAATAAGCCATCAAACAACTTGAAGAACTTATTTGAGTTGCCTGTTTTATTTTATGCCATCTGCATGATGACGCTTGTACTCAAGTTGCAGGATATAGGCTTAATGTATTTAGCTTGGGGTTTTGTTATCGGACGTTTTTTACATAGCTTTTTTCATTGTTTTACGTATTCCATTTTATCTCGATTTTATAGCTATGTTTTTTCAAGCTTGCTCTTGTGGAGCATGCTGATTCGACTGGTTTATTTATACATCGATCATTTGTAATAACGAAAAAAGTTTATATATAATATGGATTTGGAGCGAGCCTGTCACTCGGCCTGAGCGACGGATGATGAGATTACACTTTTTAGTGTTGTATTTGAATCAGGTGGCCACAACTTCAAAGATGAAGACGACGTAAGCGGTATGACCATTGCTGCGAGTAAAGACGTCACTAACATTTATAGCATCTAGTGATGCGCAGTGGATCATGGTTACTGCTTGTATAAAGGATTTTTTTGTTCAATGAGGAGCGTTTAAGTGAAAAAATTGTATTTGATTTTAGGTCTATTGTTGAGCGCAAATGCGCTCGGTAACACCGATGAACCAGGTTACAGATATGTTGATATTCGGTGTATCGGAGAGCAAGCAGAAAATTACAACTTGATTCCGATGTTAAAAGGAACGCCTTTAAAAGAGTTTGCACCAGGATTTTTTGAGTTAGAGCAAGAAATGCGAGATTTTATTGCTGTTCAGTGTAGAGAGCTATACCCAGATACGCCTTATGTCGCTGTTTGGTATGACGATGATTATCGTCTTTATGTTTTAAATTACTATGTTTACCAAGTTGAATGATGAAATTGAGCGAATTCGTCATACAAAGCGTCGCTTAAAACGAGCTAAAACAGCGCCACTGAAAGAGCCTATGAAGCCAAACCATTTATGCGCGATCAGCTAGAAGACGGTCGTAGTTATCGTCTTTTCAATGTAATTGATGATTATAAGCGGGAAGGTTTAGCGATTGAAGTTGGTTTTTCACTACCGACACAAAGGATCATCATACCGCTGTTTTCTTTTTTTGCTTGTTCTCGACTTCATTCTTTTATTGCACCATTGTACAGATTTCACAATCTGTGTAGACGTTGCTTTTCTCTGTTTATTTCTGTATTTAAAAAATAGTTGTTAAAAACTAGACACCTCCTTTTCACTTATACATAAGGAAACGTTGTATTATGTCTAATACAGAGATACCTACTGAAATGGAGAAACTAGACACCCAACTTATGATCAGTAGAAAAGATTGGATGGATGAAACCTTAAATCTTGATCCTGCATGGGTGTCTATGAGTTACTTCGTACTATAATCTGTTCAGTTTTAATTTTAGATCTATTTCTAATGCTTTTTTTCATGTTCTATTTTGTAAAGTCTTGCTTTAGAATTTTTCCTGTATTGAGATCTATTTTGCAAGCCCAACAAGAAAAAGTACTAACCTCTAAAGGATCTTTATTCGTAATATTCCAATAAAAATCCAGCTTAGATCGACAAACTCCTGGGAAATAATCAGGAACAGAAGGTAAGTCAGCTATCCATAATAAGTTGCCTTTTAAATCAAAAGCTCTCATGTTTTTGTAGTGTATAGCTACTTTCCCTGGTTGAAGTAATACTAAAATCTTATCTTTAATCATGTGTAACTCCATGATCTCATTGTCTAAAGTTACCACTTCATTGTTTATATAAAATTTATTTTCTGAAAAAGAAATAGGATTCATTTGAATGGAACTCCTGGGCCAAAGTTTTCTTTTGGAATTAAATTAAGTAATCTAAACTGTTCTGCTCCAGAACGATTTTCACTCCATTGAGGCATAGTTTTTGCTCGAGACCTTGCGATTTTTGTTTCTGCTGGAACAACAACTTTTTGAATAAAATCTGCTGTATTTGATTCTGTCGCAAATATTACTTACTTACCGTATCATAAGTTCAATTTTACTTTCTAGCGATTTTTATAATATTTAAAGGCTCTCACTTTCCGCAAGAAATCATTCTTGAAACAATTCGATATTATCATGCTTATAAATTAAATTACCGTGAAATCGAGGAAATTCAGCTGGAGCGAGGTATTCAGGTAGACCATGCTACGATAAATCGTTGGGCCATCAAATACACGACTGTTTTAGAAGCAAGCCTACAAGGAAAAAATATGGATCATGATCAAACGAGGACAAATACGTAGCGAAAGCAAAAATGCTTTCACTACATTTTACAGTCTCGCAAAATAATTGTATCTGAAATCCATGCAGCTATGGTTTAGTAAATTTTTGTGACAGAACCATGATCTCAAACCAGTCGTGTGTCATTCCACGCAGCAACCACGTTTTGTTGCTGAGCGATATCTAAGTTTTGTAATGAAAGATGGTTACAATTTTCTAAATTCACAGCACTCATAGCTTGAACGAGCTGATCTACAGCGTGCTCCGTTAACATGCGATGTTTATCTTGATCTGAATCTTGGTGTAAGACAATGTGAGCTCGGTGATCGTCAAAGTAATCTCTGTATAGCACTTCACCGCGAGATTCAAATTGTGCTTGATCACTTTTTGGGTTTTTAGAGCGTTGTAGTATTATTTTTAAGTCATTATCTTCTCGAATAAACCATAAGTCTTGCCAATTTATCCCATCAAATAAAATCAAGTCATCTTTTTGTATATCAGCAACTTCTACTTGAATCACCGCATCATTCACAACAAAAGAATCAGAGCCCACACCGCCATAAAATATATTTTCGTAGCCCCCAAGCATACATGTATCTTGGCCGTCACCACCAAAAATCTTATTATACTTGGACATTGAATCTACAATCAGCATATCATCGCCAACACCTGCCTCAATCATGGAGTGAAAACCAGATACTTTTAAATGATCTGCACCTAAACCCGCCTGTACTGTATTGCTTTCACCAAAAATACGAATATAATCTGCACCCTCGCCAGTATCAACTTGATTCTCATGACCGATAACCACTAAATAATCGGCATCATCCTCAGTAAAAACTCGGTTCGCTCTTCCCGTAATGACAGCATAATCACGACCTGATTCTGTGTGGATTTCACCGTATTCACCAAAAATAAAGACTTGATCGGCACCAGCACCCATATAAGCATAATTATGTCGCCCTGCAAGCACCGCTTGGTCATCACCTGAACCCGCAAATAGCCAATTTTCTCTGCCCATCAAGACCGCTTGATCTTGTCCTGCTCCACCAGAAAAGACATTAGATGTGCCCATCGCATACATCACATCATCACCACGACCGCCCCAAAAATTATTGTTATCACCAAGATAAATACCCACATCATTGCCGTAGCCACCCATATTGTGATTGTAATTACCTGACGATACATGTAAGTCACCATCACCTTGTAGATGACCACTTTCTCGCAAAAATTTTAAGGTTTCATCTGTCATATTTAAACAATCTTTCGTGAAATTAGCTTCTAAATTTTTGATTTTAGAAGCCATATCCTCACGCTGTTCAGAGTGAAAAAGCATTGCAAAAATATTGGGTAAATTTAAACTCTCAAAGCCAAATGGTCTATGTTTTGTCGGCTGTGTTGTATCCTGCGAAGCCACAGGTTGCTCTGGCGCTGATTGCAAACCATGTGTTTGTGCAAAATTTCGAACACCATCTTCACCCATATCTATGCCTGCTTTGAGGCCGTCTAAGAGCGCTTGTGTATCGATGAGAGATAATAATTTTTCAGCACCAAACTCTTTAAAAATCGCTAAGAGATCGCGCATCATCATCATAGGATCGATGGCAGTTTGTGTACGTGATACGATCTGTCCTGATGCAAGGTAGTCAACCTGAAACACATCGGCGAGGGTCATTTCTGCATGCACTTGAGCTAAGCGACCTATCAATTGATTTTTCAGTTGGCGCGGTAAGTCACTGGGTTTAAAGGTGAACGTGTTACAAGGTTGACCTGATGCAGAATAAGCTTGTGTTGTTAAAGCAAATAAAGAGCCTAGGTTGATATCCAAAATACTTTGAACATGATCACCAAAAACAAAATTAAATTTCCCATGTGTAACGATGATATCAGCACCTTGACCGCCGACAGCAATATTAGCTTCTAGGGTTTGATTGAGCTCATTGAGCTTTTGATGGCGCGTCATGGGTTCACTAGAGCCCGCAGCTCCTGAAATCACCTGATTCCACTGTTTATTTAATGTTGCTTCTAAATCGTAATTAATTCCTCTCGCACTTCGGCTATGCTTTGCACCTAAATGAGTAAGTTGGTTATAAGCGACCGAACTCGTTTGATCGAAACTAGAAAAAGAAGCTGCAAATTTTTTTGCTCCAGCCACATTCCATTGTTCATCTTGTGTTATGACAGAATCAGATTCACCATCGTAATTGGCTAATTCATTTAATGACTTCGTCATAAGATGTGCTGCATCAAATGGAAACACGATCACAGGTGGCATAATGGAGCCATCTAGCATCAGAATCGTATCATTACTCTTCCCCTGATTAAAAACTAAATTACGATGTCCAACTAAAATTTGAATCCCCTCAAAAGCTTGATAGCCATTCAAATCAACACTGTATTTCGAGGTACCATCACCTATATGTCCTGCAAAATTTTGATCGCCTGCCAGTAATGTTTTGAAACCTCCTGCACCGCATTTGAGCACCACATTAGAAGAACCATATTTTACGCCTATGTATTCTCCTAAGCCCACCACAACATCCACATTTCCCGACCAATCGAACCGAAATGATGTTTTTGATTTACGGGGTGCTGTTTTATGTTGCTTTGGTTTCGGTATCGTGTGCGTAGGGTGAATTGTTGAAATATGCCCTTTTAACGTCTTATGAGAAGCCGATTTACCGACACGACTTAAATCGATATCGCTTACAGCAACGCCATTATGGATGCGCTCTTGTGATACGGTGATGGCATCTTGCTCATTCCATTTCAGTACAACTTTGTTTTGATGTTGCTTCACACCCCATTGATTCTCTGTAATCTTCGTTCCTTTACGCCCTTGATCATTGACTCCTACGGCTGTCACGCGTGCTGCAACCTGAGTGCGTATCCCTTGTGCTTTGAGTGCTTGCATAAACTGCTTGGCAAACCCCTCTTTTTTGTCTCGATTCATTAAAGAACAACCTACAAGGCTCACATACTCTGCTTGGCTATGAACTTGATGCGTTTCGTTAAAGTCATCTGAGAATCTTTTCAGTAATGTGGCCAGCTCTTCTGGTGTATGACTGCTCATCTTCGTATCACTTCCCGCTACGTCTTGTTGACCATGACCCACAACTTGCCAACGGACTCGACCTGATATGCTTTTTGGATCACCATGTAAAATACGGTATTGACCTTTTTTATCTAATTGCACCAAAACGCTAGTTTGAGGATGTTTGCCCACCAAACTTGCTGCGGATTTGACTGCAATAGGATCGTCTTCGGTTTGAATAATAATTTGACTATCAAAGCGACTGTTATGTTTTAAAGAGCTCGCCACGACCTCAACTTGCTTCCAAGTGCTTACGGGCTTGGTGTGATCGTGTGTGGACGTTGCACCGAGGGGGTTATAATTTTCTGGATAGACGCGCCGTAAATATTGCTCAAGAGCAGGCCACTTTTCAACTTCGAAGCGTCTTTCTTGGTTCAAGCCATACACTTTAGACCATACTTCAGCAAAAGTTATCTGCCTTGCACGTACAATGTCGCCTTCTGTATAACGGTTCAGTATTAAGCGATGAAAGTCTTGCTCATAAGCACGAATAAAATCAGGATCTTGGCTCAATAGTGCATAGGTTGATAAACCATTCTGTTGACGTGTCCTCCCTACGAGAATATCGATGGCGTGACCTAGTTGGTATACCACATCATTGCGTTGTGCATGACTTTCGATTAAGTCCCAAGTGACCAAGCCTTGCTGTGGTCGGTAAGCATAGTTTGCAGCTAAGACAATTTCATTTTTTAAAATCGAATACATCGAACTCACTTGCGACAGATCAATATTTGCTTGATTAGGCTCAGAAAATTCATAGTATATCGAGTCTTTCACAATTTTTATACTCAGTGATGTATCTCGAAATAGGTCTCGTATTAAGGGTTTGGGTACATTTCTAAGCGCATGAATAACCTTATGACGCAGTGCGTTATCTTCAGTCACATTGATAGAAAATTTAATTTTTTGGGCTATCGACTCATAATTTAATAGACCTTGTTTGTGTTGATCAAAAAATTTTTTTAATTGATACACATGTTTAAAACGGAGATTCTCATTGGTGTTCCAGTTACGAAACAACTCTAGATTGTGATCATACAAATAGTAATACGCCATGGGACGTTTTACTTTTAATCTTTTGAGCGCACCCGATAACGTCGATGCCCGCGTATTAAATCCTATTTCACCTATTATCTTTCGGATTAAAGCTTCTTCTTCTCTAGAAATAATCCTCCGTATTTTGCGGTATCCATTTAAGTCAAGACCGTATCCATCATGGGATAAATCGGCATAATTCAATTGATTTAAAATTTTTCCAAAGATTTTTACTGCATATTCTTTATATTGATGTTTGATCATATCACGAATATTGTTGAGGACCTGATTATTTTCTTCTTGAGTAAGCGTGGGATGTTCTGGTTGAAAATTAGTCTCCAAATCTATGTTTTGCGTATATGGATTGATACGAATTTTCTCACGACCTGTCAGACTTTGATCTTGATACCAATTAGGTTCGAAATGCTGAGGTTGTACTGGGTCGGGTACCACCTCTACTGAAGTGCCTGATGGCCTTTGACCTTGATGTAAGCTTCCAGATTGAGGGATGGAATACTGAGGTTGCACTAGAGTGGGAGCTAATCCTGTTAGAGCACCTGATGGCCTTTGACCTTGATGTAAGCTTCCAGATTGAGGGATGGAATACTGAGGTTGCACTAGAGTGGGTGCGACTCCTGTTAGAACACCTGAAGGCCGCTGACCTTGATGCAAGCTTCCAGATTGAGGGATGGAATACTGAGGTTGCACTAGAGTGGGAGCTAATCCTGTTAGAACACCTGAAGGCCGCTGACCTTGATGTAAGCTTCCAGACTGTGGGATGGAATACCGAGGTTGCACTGGAGTGGGAGCTAATCCTGTTAGAGCTCCTGAAGGCCGCTGACCTTGATGCGAGCTTCCAGGCTGCGGTTCAGGCAAAACAGCAGGTTGTTGTGTAGCGTTCTGATTTTGCTGCTCAAAAAAAGACGCCACATCAGAACCTTCTAGCGTAGGCAAATCCGCATGCTCTGGCTCAGGTCTGTGCAACGATTCTTGTGGTCGTGTATCATCTAAAAATTCAATATCTGGCTCAGCTACATTTTGATTTAAGTCCTCAGCAGTTAAGCCCGCATTATCTAGTAATTCATCTATGTTAAAATCGATATGAGGACTATCACGACCTAATGCTTGAAAATCATGGGTAACATGATCATAAAACTTTTGGTAAGCATGAACTTGCTCTTTTAATAAGTTGAGCTCTTTGGGTGGCGGCATAAATCGCGCCATATACAAGGTCAGCGTATCTTGTAATTTCTTCAAATGCTTTGTAATGAGCACATCTGGCACTTCAT
The DNA here is from genome assembly GCA_002341165.1 of Shewanellaceae bacterium UBA2521. Classification (GTDB taxonomy): domain Bacteria; phylum Pseudomonadota; class Gammaproteobacteria; order Enterobacterales; family Shewanellaceae; genus UBA2521. The sequence continues at coordinate 14,451 of DDNL01000091.1, read as the reverse complement.
CTTGCATCATCAACTGGTGCTGCTTTGTTAACAAGCTTTTAAGTGTGGAATAGGCCTCGATTGCATATTTGTTTGACCAGGTTCCTGGCTTGGGTAACGTCTCAGGCGCCATCAATTCAAATTCGCGACATAGTTTCCAAAAGCCATGATCTTGTACAGCTGCGAGCTTACGTTGGAGCTGCTCTGGATATATGACCCAAATTCGATCTGGACTCATCCATATTTTTTGGGGAATATCTTGATAAGACGTAAAATATTCTAATACATTTTGCTTCCATGTTGTTTGCTGCTCGCTTGATATCGAAGCATCAAAATGAATGTACTTATCGGGCTCAGCTAACGTTTCATCCGTAAGATGTAACCGAAAGAGATGGTTTTCTTGCTGAACAAGATATCCTGAATCTTGGTAGTCTTTGATTTGGTCTTCTGATGTGAGCAATGCGTAGTAAGTTTGCGTATGCTCTGGATGCTCAATGCGGTATAAGTCTTGAACTTGCGCCAGCTCAACTTGTTCTGCTAAAGACTTTGCCGGTAAAATAACCCGATCTAATTCATCTAAAAGTTTATTTAAATCGTATGTAGGTTGTAACACTAAAGCCTGTTGATCAGCTTCTGTAATCGAGTGCAGAGTTTTGCTTCGAACATTTGGTATTTCTGCTTTATAAGCATGAGCGTAGCGTTTAACCTGATGAGACAAATCCTGTAACTTTTGCGAATAAGGTGCTTGATCAGATATACCTAAATAATCTTGCAGACGGATTTGTTCGTTTATTTTGTTTTGTAAATTTAAAATGATCGCTTCGGCTTGCTCTAGGTTCAGTGTATCTTGAGTAAAATAGGCATAAAAATCATGTAAAGCAGACTGCAAAGCCTGATGATCCATAAGCTGATACTCAGGCATGATCTCAAGTTGTTGCATTGTGTGTTGAACCTTCAAGGGACTGATGTGCGAAGCCAGAGACCAAATCCCCTTTGTTTTCGTAGCTAACACTTTCGAGGCCGCATCAGTTGAACTGGTATCTAAAATCTGATCGCTGGTCACTTTCAGTGCTGTGGGAATGGCTGCATAATCTTGATAGCTTCCTAATAAAAAGCGTTCAATGGATCGTAAAAGCCTGATATCCTCAGGCTGATTCACATCCAACATATGGTCAAAATAAATGTGCTTCTTAGCGCCATCAGTTTGTAAAGGCCAAGGTTCTAAAATGACTTGATTTTCTTTCACCAAGGCATAAACATTGCGCTCTTTTCTGTGCGTATAAAATAATTTATGTTTTATCAGCGCTGTTTCAAGGAAGTTAGGCTTAAAGTTTTTAACCGTAATGGTCGAGCGTTCACCTAAGAAAGGATGTTTTGACAGTATAGCTTTCTTGCGAGGGCCTTCATAAAATTCAAAGCGTACTTGCGCTGGGCCTTCTAAAAGCGGTACACCAAGCGCTTGATCCTCTTGAGTTAGTGTTAAAGATGATTTTCTATCAATTAAACGTAGTTCTTTAACTTGGCCACTTTTTTGTAAAGACCTTAATATGGGGAGCTCTGCATTCCAAAAGAAGTTGCCGACCGATAAATGAGGTGCGATAACATGGACGTCCGAACGGGCCATGGTTGCAAAAAATGAACTCCAGTATGTAATGTTATGCAGTGTTGCGTTTGTAATCATTTCATATTTTTCTACCTTTAAAGCCTGATCACTTTCTTTATAAAAGTGGGCAGCTTCCGTAGCAAAGGCTTTATTGATCTCGTGTAAGATAGAAATTCCTGGTAGATCAATATCAAAGGTGAAACTCTGACCTGCTGTTTCTTCCAATTCAGCTCTTTTAGCTTTGAAGAACATGCTGCCAGACCAAAATGCCAGAGGTTTCGTTTCCGTCTCGTTAGGTGTCATCGAGTATCCGATGTCGTGAATACTTTGGATCAGCTCTCGGCGTTTCTTCCATTGATGCTCTAATGTAGATTGATAGTAAAGTGTTGCAATCTTAACCAAATCTTGGTCTTTTATTTTGATTTCAATCGCCTCATTTTCTAGAAATAAATGGCGTCGTTCTGCAACATAGATTGCCGAAATAATGATATCCATAAGTTCATCTTTGTCTTGGTGTAGCAAGCGCATATTCGATATAGGCTGAATACCAGGTGTTGCCATATAACCTTTTAAGTTATGAGAGCTTTGCTTTGGATGGTCTTGATCAAGATGTCGATACACATCTTGTATCAGCTCAAAACTACCTTCTTTATCGACTTGAGTGAGTGCGTTTTTTTTGGGCGTCTCATTGAGCTGAACTTCTTTGGAGGGGTTGAGACATAAAGCATCAAAGGAAAGGTTGATGTGATGATCGACGACGCGTTCTGCTTCATGTAATTGCTGATCATGGGACCCTATATAAGTTGGGCGGGCATATAAACTTGCAAAAGATTCGGCAAACATTTCACTGACACCATAAAATCCATGGATATAGTTATCGTCTAAATGACTTTGACTCTTTTGACGTTGCCATGCTTGGAGAAAATCTCGTTGATGCGATAAACATCTCGTGGATAGGTGTTCACCCAGAATAAAATCAGCAGCATGACCTAATTCATGTAAAACAGGATTGATGGTAGCCGCTTGCTCCTCTGAAGGTAGATTCCAATTGCCTGATGCATCGAGATTCATTGCGATAATTATTTTGTTTTTTTCCGGATCATAACAGCCCATGCTTTGGGTTTCATTCTTATCCAGAGGAAGACGATAGCCTTGGCCTTGATTGCGCTGTAATTCAATTTTAAGTTGAGGACTGATTCCCAATATGCGCTTATATAAAGATAGTTTTATCTGTGTATTAAAAAGCTTGTCAACCAATGCATCAGGCACTTTGAGCAACTCTTTGATCACTTTATACTGAGCTTCACTGTAGTTTGTTGTACCGTCGGTAAAATAAATGGAATCCGATAATTCAATACACCGTTTTATCTTGGGTTGATTTTGATATAAAAAATGCTGTAATCCTTCCATGTCTTGACGGGTTAAGCTGCGATCCTGATGTTCACGTAAAAAAGAAATATGGTCCTGTAAGTAACACACTGCAAGAGGATGATACACCTGACTTAAACCCTGTTTGAGCTGCTCCAGTGTTGTGATCGAAGCGTTTAAGGACAACGCATCCAAAATAAAATGTATCTGTTCAGATTGTTGAGATATGATAATCTGATGATGCACTTCCAGTATCTGCTTGGCATCCATGCCGATTTGATCATCTAAAAATGGATAAATCTCGGCTTTTTGACTGATGATATCCAGTGCTGATGCATCATGAGCATAGGCCACGACACCTTGTATATATTGCACTGCTTTTGCTCTGGCTGCACGGACATCTTCAATGAGCTCTGTAGCACGATACGATTCCGTATCAAAGACAAGTTGGTTAAAGGGATTGATGATGAGAGATGCTTCAGAGTTTGAGCTTTGGATCATGGCCTCGATAAGGCTCTCGTATTTAAAAGGCTGCAAGATCATCTCTTTCAAAGCTAAGTCATCTAATTGATTTAAATAAATATGTTGTTGCTTATACATGTGTTCAGAAAGCTGAATCCATGTCGATGACGATGCTATATCTGGATATATTAAGATACATTTTTGTATGGCTTCACGTAGCTCTATCCAAGCTTTCACGGTTTTTTCATTGAGCACATCTGTTTCATTGAGAGCTAGATGATACAGGTGCAAAGCATGACTGACCTGCGTTATATCTGGTGTTTCAATATGGCCTTGTGCGCGCATGCTTTCGATCAGAGATGTTTTCGATATCAGTGGGTTGCTTGATATCACATCATCTAATCCTTCAAAGTTTAATCCTGTGACAGTCACAGAAGAGGAAGCAGATATGGATGCTGACTTGGTGTTGGACGAATCAGCGGACTCGGCCAACGGCTCTGGTAGATCAACAGTGAGTTCAGGCAATAACGCGCTCTTTTGTTGTGGATCGGGTAAAGTGGTTACATGACGTAGGCGGTTCATTCTAATTTGCATCATCATCACTGCATTACTTAATTGTTCTTCGACGTCATCTAAAGCATGTTCGTCTGGGTGTGATGCTTGTGGTGAGGTCTTTTTATCCAGCTCAGATACTTCTAAGTTGAATCCGACAGATTCAGGATCATCAGAGGTTAAGGGGATCTCATCTTGTGCTTCATGAGTTGCTAAGGGTCTTTGCCGCAATGCCTTTTGTTGATTTACGAAGTTATAAACATCATGTTCTTCTTTTGAATGTTCACTTATGGCTTGATTGATGGATTGGTCTTGAGCTGACGTCGCCACCTCTACAGCGCCCACTGCTCGTTGCTCTTCCATGCGTGCATCTTGAGCACGCTCAAGTCCTGCTCGCTTTTCTTGATGGGCTTTCTCTAATGCTGCATCTTTATTTTGGATTGCGGTATGCTTACGCTCTGTCGCGGCATCTCTCTCAGTTATCGATGTCATCAAGTTGGCATGAAATGTTTTTTGAGCTTTATGCATACTTTGTTTTACATGCTCTAATTTTTGTGTACTGTGCTCAACTTGTGTGATCACAGCTTGCTGGCGATCCCTTGCGAGTGATGCCGAGAAATCATCTAATATGTTCGATTGCACAGCTGTTGTTTGCGACAATGAAGGCTTCCATTGCCCAAATTGCTCCAATTCTTGCGTCCACTCTTTTATTTTTTGCTTGATTGACTGCGCTTCATGTTCAAGCTTTTCACGCACGCTTTGCATGTCTAGTGTGAGTTTTTGCTGATCTGTATGCTCGATCGAATCACTGAGTTGAGTTGCTTTCTTGAGTTGTTCTTTTTTCTCATTTTTTAAAATTTTACGATAATCTTGAGCGTACTCTTTGTTTTGTGCGACATGTTCAAGTACAGCTTCGCTTCCTTGATGTTGGGTCGCATCTTGTAACATGGCTGCATTTTGTTCTGTGTCTTGATTAAAACTCTGTTGTTGAGGTGCATCCAAAGCATGCGTTTCAGGTAAGGCTACTTCAGTTAGGTTGGTATTGAGTGTATTGATTTTGTGGACATCAAAACCGTTGAGTTGTGTCTGTTTATCCATATCAATCTGTACAGGTTTGTCTAATGGGTGTTGACCTTGTATTAAATAATGAATCGCTTGCCCACCTAAAATACTCAACCCTGTCTGTTTTAAATCATCTAAAAAAGAGATCATTTGCGCCCGAGCACGACCTTTACTGGTTGCAACACCTAGACTATACACATCGCCATGCCCCACTTTAAGCAGTACATTTTGTCGTCCTTCGTTGATATGAACTGTGGTACCATGTCCTATCTGCACGGTTGCATTGAGCTTACCCTTCATAACGGAAATCATACCGCCATCACCGATTTTGGTATGTACATTCAATTTACCGCAGCCAACATGAACCGAAGTACCATGGCCTATGTGAGTACTCACGAGCGCATCACCATAACCCAGCATCACATGAAGACCATCACCGACTAAGGTCGTACTATGGGCTTTCCCTTTTGCAATCACGACTTGTCGCCCATCGCCTATTTGAGTCACAGCACTGGCTTCACCCCATATACCTGCATACTGCGCACCTTGTCCTACATGGGTGATCGCATTGAGTCGACCTTGCGTTAAAATCGTTTGTTCCCCATTGCCTACCTGCGTAGCCACATTATAATCGCCTGAAAAGCCTATATACTCATCACCATCACCTATATGAGTGTGTACGTTAGTGTGGCCTCGAGCAGCAAGTACAGCACGACCATCACCCACATGCGTCATGATATTAAGCTTACCTTTGGCAAACTGATAATGATTGCCATGACCGACCTGAGTAAAAGTATTTGAATCTCCCCAGCCTAAACCTATAAGATCGCCATCTCCGACTTTGGTGACGATATTGAATTTGCCCAGCGTTATGCCGAGTGTTGTGTCATGACCAATATGCGTTAAAGCGTTCCCCACTTTAGATGCCAATATACCTAAAGTCGGTCCGTTGCCTATCTTCGTTAACGCGTTGTAATATCCACCCAAAGCTGCGACCGTCATCCCGTCACCGACATGGGTGATGACATTGAACTGCGCTGCAGCAACCACCGCCATCAAGCCGTCGCCGACTTTGGTGATAAGGTTGGTTTCACCAAAGATACATGCGCCTGTGATCCCCCCGCCGACATGGGTCATGATGTTGTGTTGACCCAGTAGAGCGCCGACCGTTAAGCCGTCTCCAACCTTGGTCATGAGCTGATGCTGTGCTCCCATAAGCCCAATGGTTTTGCCATCGCTAATATGGGTAAAAACTTGTTGTTGTCCCAGCATTAAAGCGACCGATTCGTCTACAAAAACCGAAGTGAGGACATTGCTTTGTCCCAACATCAAGCTCACATCATGGCCTCTTCCAACGTGGGTTAAGATATTCATTTGACCGAACATCACGGCTGTGATGTCACCATCACCCACTTTTGTTGCGATGTTACCTTGAGCTGCCATGACTAAAATCGTTTCACCATCACCCACTTGCGTCATGATATTGGCTTGAGCCAGCATTAAAGCATAGAGCTCGCCATCACCCACGTGGGTCAACACATTCGCCAAGCCCGCCATCACAACAAAATTTTTGCCATGACCTACGTGGGTAAAAAAGTTTCCTGCGCCCAGCAATATTCCCGTTGTGCTCTGATCTCCAAGTTTTGTAAATATATTACCTGCACCAAGCATGACGCCAAGCGTTTTGCCATCGCCGACATGGTGCATCACATTACCAGCTCCGAACATCAATCCTATTGTGTTGCCTCGACCGATTTTGGTGAATATATTGGCTCCGCCTATCATCATGCCTGTTGTATTGCCGTCACCTACATGTGTTAAGACATTCAAACCACCGAATAAACTAGCCTTCACATCACCTTTACCTGATTTGGTCAAAACCGTGGCACCACCGAAGCTCAGCAAATTTGTACTGGATTTTTTTTCTGTTGAACCGAGGTGCGTGATAACATTGCCTAAACCTAAAGCCATTACCGAAAGGTTACCGTCACCTGACTTTTGCAATACGTTTAAACCTCCTGCCAAGATGCTGGTCAAATGGCCTCGACCTTGTTGCACCATCACGTTAGCGCCACCTAAAGCACGCCACATACCGTCGCCATGACCTATATGTGTGTGCGTATTCAAACCTCCTATCATCGAGACTTGACTGTCGCCTGTACCCTCATGAATTGAAATATTACCGTATGAAAGAAGTTGTGCTGTATAGGAACCTTTACCCGAATGCATGATCAGGTTATAAGCGCCTAAGGCTTCAACATACATGTTGCCTCGACTCACATCATGTTCAATCACATTGGCAAAACCTGCACCTATAAATTTGAGATCACCTTGCTGACCAGTACGTGTAATCCAGTTTGCGGCACCATTGCCTATAAAGGTTAAATCACCATACTTAGCACGTGAAGTCACATGGTTGAAAGCACCCATACCTTCAAAAAGAAGATCGCCTCGATAACCTGAGTGAGTCACTTCATTTTCTGCACCGCTGCCCATAAAATGAATATCGCCATATTGGCCTGCATAATTCACTTTATTTTTTAAGCCGCCGCCTGAAAAGTAAATAGAGCCATAATGCGCTTTACTTTCAATATCATTTCCAATCCCTGCACCCTGAAAAAAAATATTTCCACCGATACCAAGATGCTTGATGGTGTTATAGCCTCCTGCACCTATAAAATGAATATCTCCCTTACTGTTATGGTAGCCCTCGCGAATGATATGGTTATAACTGGATACACCTTCAAATAAAATATGCCCTTGCGAGACATTGGAACAAATATCCACAGCACAACTTGCGCCTTTTAAAACAATATCTCCTTGAGTTTGCGAATAATGTGTAATATCTTCATTACGATAACTGCGATGAATTTTGGTATATACCGAAGCGGTATCAACAAAAATATGGCCCTTCATACCGAAACGATCGATTGTACAGCTTCCGGAAACACTTTTCGTGCTCACATTGCCCTTATCTCCATAATGCAATACAGACAAGCTTCCTGCACCCGACATCAGTTTTAAGTTACCGTTTTGCACCTTATCGACCGAAATTGATCCTGATGCACCATAGACCTCTAAATTCCCTGAGGTATCTAATACATCAAGTAGAACGTTGCCACCATAGATGCTATCATCTCCAGAACCCGTTTCTATTTTTGTATCTAGAGATGACAAGATGATGTGATCATCACCATCATAAGTTTTAATCGTTCCACCGAAACCTGCGGCAAGAACTAACTCATCTGAATTCCCTCCTGTATACTCCCCTGTCAGTAAATATCCTAAACTTTTACTCCAAAAATAATCCATTGATAAATCCTTATAATATCCTACTAAATCGTCCAAGAATGGACCTTGTTTGACACAATAAATTAAAAATTAATTAACAAAAAATACAAATCAAATTATAAAAAAACAAATATTAATTTTTTTATTATATCCGCAAAAAATTAATAACTAAATTCATATTTGATGCTACATTTATCATTTTTTAGAAAATATTAATGTTGATTCATTTCATAGGTAGAGTTGCGAGGGGTGTAGTTAGAATATTTCACAAGGGCATAACTTTTTTTACATTGAACTTCGCTTGTGCAATGTAAATTGCTCTTTGAGTTCTATAGAAAAAAAGCCTTTAATAAAAGGGCATTGGGTTTTTAATTTAACATCTCTCAATTTTTCAAAAAAATCCGTGCCACTTTTTGCTGACTACCTATCTAAAAGGTTCTGTCGCAAAAATTTACTAAACCATAGCTACATGGATTTCAGATACAATTATTTTTGCTTTCGCTACGTATTTGTCCTCGTTTGATCATGATCCATATTTTTTCCTTGTAGGCTTGCTCTTGCACTTTCTACAGATTTCTAACCTAGTGCTTGTTGTGTTTTCTGTTTTACCCATCGATGACTTTGTTCAACCATATTATTCAAATATGTGTACTTGTAAATCGTTATAAAAAAGAGGGCGAGAAAACCAGATAGCCATAATTTCAAGGTCATTGAACTTACAGCAAGATGATTGCTATGACGACCATCTATTGTGACTTTTTCTGGTAATCTATGTCGGATAAGCGCCTTATTTAAAAAGGCTGTAGCCGCTTTTTCGTTACGCTTTGGGCTAAGGTAATAGTCGATGACATCTCTATACTTATCCACTGCACGATAATAATAAAATCACCTACCTTTGATTTTTATGTAGGTCTCATCCATACGCCAAGACTTCACGACGGAACGTTTTCTTTTTCACTTAGTAAAAACTTTATTCAAAATACGTCCATTTTTTTTATCAATATAGCATGTGTAAGACTTAATTGAGTAAGCAAGTAAACTCTGATCAAGATCAAATTCAATATCGTAATAACAGTCACCTGACATATTGGTAGGTAAATCTGCTTGCCAGATTCTTTTGGCATCTTGACTTATAGCAATTAAATTTTTAAATTGACCAAATTTTTTTGTATTACAATCAGGGTTAAATAAAATATAAATAATATTGTGTACTTGAATTGCATGTTTTACATCATATTCCAATGTAAAAATGTTATTCCCAATCTCAATTTTATTCATATTATATTTTATATTTATCAATGTAAAATTACTCCGTCGCCAAAGTTTTTATCAGGTATTTGATCTGTTAACTCAAACTGTTCTGCACCACCTCTTGTTCGATTCCATTGCTTAACAGGTAATGCGTGAGATTTCTGTAGCCTAGTGCCTTTAGGGACAACAGCTTTTTGAATATATGTCGCAGTATTACCAAGCGGTAAAGCTAAAGCCTCTTGAGCATAAGCTTTTTCATCATGAGATCTCCTTTGAGATAGATTAACCTGAAATCTCATTTATGTCTTGGGTTTATTTACAGGGAGAAGGTCAACACCATATCATGCTTCATTAAAGTCTGAAGACATTGCTTCATGATCTGCTTATTAGGTTAGAGATATGTAATCTAAGCCGTCATATCTAAGGTGTATGCTCTTTGTTTTTTCTTTCCCTTTAAAAGTTTACTTTTAGAGAATGAAAATATAATCTCTCTAAATCAGAACAAAATAAAATCACTTATAAAAGATTTTTTTGGTTATTTTGCCTGTTTTAATGTCTATGTGGCAGTGAAAAGAACAAAAAGAAAGTGCTTGTAAAGGTGTTATACTATAAATCTCCCTGTAACAATCACCGGGTCTGTTTGTTGATAATTCAGCATGCCACAAAATATTACCGTCAAAGTTAAGTGCTAATAAGTTTTGAAACTGCCCGAAGCGAACCTTATGATCATCAGGACTCAATAAAATGATAATGAGGTCATCAATCACGTAGCCATCTTCGATACGATGATCAAATTGATGTGTCTTATCATCTAATTTGATCTCCTTGTTTCCTTTATTGATTTCTATCATTCTAGTCATTTTCCTTTGCCAAAATTTTCTATTTTTCAGAGGTTTTTATAAGTAAATATTCGATTCTTTTATAAATACGGTCTATCACTTATTTTTCAAATTTATTGATTAATGATTGCGCAACAAGATGTGTTAGCGAACCAAATAATATTGGATTTGCTAATATATTTATAGCTTCTTCTATTTCAACATCTCGTTCTTTTTCATAATACAGGTCTTCTCTAAGTTCTATGAAGTTTGCCCAAGATTCTATTTCTTTATTTGTCCTATTTCCTTTAATATAAAGTTCAAGAACTTTTATGATGCTCATAGAATCAATAAGATATACATTTTCTTCATCGTAGTTAAGCAGGCTTAAATCATGAGTTAAGTCTGCTATGGAACTACTAAAATTTACAAGTTTTCTTAAAGTTAAATAATGCTGACTCTTTATTTTCATGGATATTGTTTGCCATTCATCTTATCTTTAACGTGAACAATGTTTTCTTTTAGAACTATGGTTGCTTTAGTGTTCTGCAACCTTTCTTTATCTATTTGTTTTTCATAAACTGCTTTAGAATTAGGTACTTTACCCGCTGAAGTTTCTTGTATCCATATATTTCTATCATAGTTATCTTGTAAATTCTTGAGATATTAGCTTACCTGTATTGATATCTATTTCACAATTGTATGAGGAAAAAGTGCCTACACTTAATGGGTGGGAAGCTCTAATACTCCAGTAAAAGTCAAGTTCTAAAGATGATGTGTTAGGCAAGTCTACTGGTCTATTAGGTAATTCAGCAATCCATAATATGTTCCCATAGTCGTTTAAACAGATAAGATTATGATCTCTTCCTTGTGTAATATGCACTTTCAAAAGCACTATAATCTTATGATTAATGACAATTAAATCGTCTATCTCTCGATCTAAAATGATTGTTTTTCTATCGATCTGAATTTTTTTTCCAGAAAATCTAACCTTTTTCATTCGAAGGGTACCTCAATACTGAAATTTTTTCTTGGAATCTGACCTTGTAATTCAACCTATTTATCTCCCCAAAAAAAAGCGACATCCAACGTTTGAGTGCACCTTGTGTGATACTTAATTTGAGTACATCGAAGCGTAAGCGAAGTCATCCCGTTGCAATGTGCGAATAGGTTGAGTTCCACCTATTTAAGACATGTGCCTTGTATTTTTTGCTATATTAAATAAATCAATGGTCGGTAATAAGACTAAATAAAATATTTTTCAATTTCGAAAGGTGTCTGTTTTCTTCAATAAGCATTTTGCCATCTTTATCTAAAACTAAATCGTTGAAAGACCCCATTCCGCCATATATCTTCTGTATTTCATATTGAATATCTATGAGTTCTGCATATTTAAACATTTTTTTAAAATAATAGAAATTCCTTAATATAGCGCCTTTTTCATGCTTTTCTAATATACTAATAACTTCGTCTACTGTACTTTCAATTCTTACTTTTAAATCCATATTAAGCCTATTTAAGTATTTATTTTTTAATTAATTCGATTCTAGGAATATCCCAGAGTTCCTGTATTACAATTTGCCTGAGAAAGTGTATTATGGGTGTATCGGAATTGTATTGTGGTCTATAGTTACAAAAACCTCATCTGTTTCTGTATCATAAATAGTCCTTGCTGAAATTTGCGTTTCTGGAAACTCATTATGAAGTTTCAAATTCCATAAGCTGGTCAAATATTCTGCGAAATTCATAGCATCTTGCGTTGCTAAATCATCAAATAACCCTGTTATCTCGAGCAAATTTAACCAATATTGAACTTTTTCTTTGCTACAATTATTGTTTAAAGTCTCTTTATAATGTTCAGAATCAAATAATTCTGAAATAAAAACCATCCCGTCTACGACTTTAAATTTCGGATAAAATAATCTTGCAAACCATAAAATAAAGTCTGAATCGAGTTCTTCCGATTTATATACAATCTGTAAGTAATCTAAACCCGAAACCTTCTTCTCTTTATTAGCTAATGCAAAAGAGTTAAAATTGAACTTTTTACTTTTCATGAGAACTTCTTATCCTTTTGGAATTTCATTGGCGAAATCCAAGACATCCATTCAAAAAAGATTGATTTAAGTTTGATGAAGAAAACATTTTTGTTAAATCATCTGATGGTCGTCTTGGTTTTTTTGATAATATGTATCCTTTGTTAATGTTCATTATAATAATTTTTAAGGAAAAAAATGTATTTATCTAAAATAAATAGAGTTTTAAAAATTAGAAACATCTTGCTTTCAGCACTAGTGTGTGTTTTATTTTCTTCTTTTTTAAGTGAAAACGATACATCTGATATCACCGATTCAGCTATGAATTTGCCTGTCAACATTGATGGTGAAATTAAGTTTATGAATCTGAAGTCAGCTATGAGTTACTATAACATTCTTGGCGTAAGCTATGCTGTCATTGACAATAACAAAATTGTTGACGCAAAAGCAGTCGGCTATACAAGCGCAGATAAAACTCGTCATGTTGACTTGAATACATTGTTTCAAGCTGGTTCGTTATCTAAATCTGTTGCAGCTATATCTGCTGTCAAGATGGTAGATTTAAACTTGATAGACTTAGATAGCGATATTACACCACTTTTGGGCTCACTCCGATTACCTAATCCACAAAATTTTAGTCAAAAAATTACGCTTAGAAAGCTTTTAAGTATGTCTTCTGGCTTTAACATTGGCGGTTTCTACGGTTATCTTCCTAAAGATCCTTTACCAACTTCAATTCAAATTATAAAAGGTGAGTTTCCAGCCATGAATGCTCCTGTAATTATCAAAAATCAACCTGGAAAGGCTTACGATTATTCAGGTGGGGGGTATCAAGTTGTGCAATTATTATCAGAGAATATCATGAACATGTCTGTAGAAAAGTATTCTCAAGAATATCTCTTTTCGAAGTTAAAGATGAATCGCTCTAGTTATCTTCAGCCGACAGATGCCAATGTTGCATATGCGACAAGGAGTACAGGAAAAGCCTTCGATTATAAGTGGAGGGTTTTACCAGAGCTTTTCTCAGCAGGCTTATGGAGTACCCCTAGCGACTTATCTAGACTTATTATCTCAATTAACAAGGCTTACTCCAATACTCGAAATCAAGTCATTAGTCCAGCAATGGCTCATGAAGTTTTAACTAAACAGGTAAACACACCTTATGGACTTGGTTTTGTAGTAAAGGGGTCAGATAAGGCTTTACACTATATGAAATTAGGACAGAATGCTGGGTATCAGGGATGGTTGATTGGTTTACCAAACACCAAGCAAGGTGCAGTTGTATTGACTAATTCAGATAATGGTAGAGAGTTAGCACAGAGTTTAGTTTATTCTATTGCCAAAGAAAACAATTGGCCTATCAAGGGTACACTCTTAGATGCTTGGATGGTTCAATAATTTCTTTCATCCTTCCCTTAAGTTCTATTAAAAAAAACTGCACATAACTTGCGTTTTATTATGTTGTTGTTCTGTCGTGAGGCATTCATAACCTCACTACTACTTCTATTACCCATGATAAAAAATATTTTTCACCTCTTAGACCGTGTTTTGTACAAGACAAATAGGAATTTAATACAGAGCTAAGCTCATCATGTATTACTGATTGTAAAGCAGGAATTCATTATGCTGCGATATAGGTTAAGAATTTAATTTTTTTATATTGTAAACTTCTCCACTGGAAAATCATGATTGAAACATGGCTGATAAAACACTTAGACCTTCAGCTCAAAAGTAAACCCAAGATCTAAATGAATCAACTTGCTGAATATAAGCAGAGGAGAATCTTATGTCCGATTTTACGTGGCGACACTATCATGGTCAAATCATCCTGTGGGCTGTGTGTTGGTATTGTAAGTACGGTGTAAGTTACCGTGAACTTGCCGAGATGATGCATGAACGAGGCATTCAGGTGGGTCACTCTTGAAATCATCAAATTTAGGCATATTCATAGACACCCATCAGATTGTTTGATAAAAAGGTTTTATATATCAAATTTAAATCAATCTTTTTGAATGGGTGATGAAATGGA
>DDNL01000024.1 GCA_002341165.1 Shewanellaceae bacterium UBA2521 | reverse complement strand
ACCAACACAACCGACATTATGAATGCCTACAGTGAAACATCTTATATGTTTGGTTTAGAAGGGAAAAGTGGTGATCCCTCCCCTATTACCGCTATCGGCGTTATTGCCGGTATGGAAGCTGCACTCATGCAACAACGTGGTGACCCATCGATGAAAAATATAAAGGTCGCTGTGCAGGGTGTCGGTCATGTTGGTTATTACATTTGTAAAGCACTGTACGAAGCTGGAGCTTCTATCATTGTGAGTGACATTGATGCTGAAGCTATCACTCGTGTTGTCCATGAATTTAATGCTGTCGCTGTAGCGCCTGATCTCATTTATCAACAAGATGTTGATATTTTTTCACCTTGTGCATTAGGTGGCATCATCAATGATCAAACAATCAAACAATTAAAAGCCAAAATTGTTGCTGGCAGCGCAAACAATCAATTACAGTCGTCAGAACACGGACAAGCACTGTTCGAACAAGAGATTTTATATGCACCTGATTATGTGATTAATGCAGGCGGTATTATTAATGTATCTTTTGAAAAAAATTACCAGCGCGAGAAAGCCATAGCTCAAGTTAAAAACATTGGTCCGCAACTTGAGCTTATCTTTGAGCAATCCAAAGCACGTCAACAAAGCACAAGTGCTATCGCTGATGATTTAGCGCGCGATATCATCAAAAAAAGCCGATAACACTCATCTTGCTATCCTGACATATATCCGTATCCCGTATAGCTCTTAAGCACTCATATCTGCACAGGATGAAAAATTAAAAAATTTATTTATCAATACTTTATATCATAAAGCCTTCAAAAGTCACCTGCAAATAAAACAAATCAATCCTACAGTCTAAATGCTCAAAATGAAACCCAAAAAATTTTTCTCAAAATACTTAAAATAAGTCTTTATTATTCTACAAACTCGAACTAAAATGCGCTCCTTCTTATTCAATTTATTCTCATGTGTCGATTGGAGTCTCATGACTATGGCAAATTCTCAATCAACAGAGCTTTTACGCTTAGAACAAGTAACGAAACAATTTCATCAGCGTACCATTCTCAATCAACTCAGCTTATCTATTGAAGACGGTGAATTTCTCACACTTCTCGGCCCTTCTGGATGCGGTAAAACAACTTTACTTAGAATTATTGCGGGCTTAGACCATGCCGATCAGGGTACAATCAAGCTCGACGGTATGTGTATCAGTCAAACTCCAGCTGAACAAAGACAAATTAATACTGTATTTCAAAGCTATGCTCTCTTCCCACATATGTCTGTTTTAGATAATGTGATGTTTGGTTTAAAAGTACGTCAAGTACCTCACGTACAAGCAAAAGAAGAAGCCATTGCAACCTTAACCAAAGTGAAGCTTGAGAACTATCTCAATCATAAACCTTCGGAGCTTTCAGGTGGTCAGCAACAACGTGTTGCCATTGCTCGAGCCATTGTCAATCGCCCCAAAATTTTGCTTCTTGATGAACCTCTTAGTGCACTTGATTACAAACTAAGACAAGCCATGCAGCTTGAACTCAAGCGTTTACAAAGGCAGCTGGGCATCACCTTTATTTTTGTGACCCATGATCAAGAAGAAGCACTCTCAATGTCCGATCGTATTGTTGTAATGAAAGAAGGTCGCATTGAGCAAATTGGTACGCCAAAAGAAATCTATGAAACACCTGATAATCTATTTGTTGCGAAGTTTATCGGTGAAACTAATCTCTTTAAAGCACGTGTGCTGAAGAAATTAACGGATGATACGTATCAAGCTCAAATAGAAGATAAAACATTTACCATACACAGCGAAACATCATTGAAAAATCAGAGTCTGGTATCTGTTTTATTACGTCCTGAAGATATTCGCATCAAAGAAATCAATATGAATACAACTTCTAACTTATTAACAGGTCATGTTATCGAACGTACTTATAAAGGTATGACTTTAGATTCTGTGATTCATATGGATTATGGTGATAAGATTCTTGTGAGCGAATTTTTCGATGAAGATGATCCCGATACAGATCATAGTATTGGTCAACGCGTCGAGGTATCTTGGGTACCAAGCTGGGAGGTGGTATTAACTCATGAAAATGACTCATAGCTCATTTAAACTGCTCAGCATAGGTTTAGCTTTCTCTTGGCTGTTTATTTTCGTCATGATTCCAAACGGTATGATTTTTGTGACCAGCTTTCTCACACAAGATACACAAAGTACCCTGCAACTTCCTGTAACTTGGGATCATTATCTTACGTTGTTTAATCCAAGATATGGTCATATATTTGCTAACTCTATCTATTTAGCCAGTATAACCAGTATCATTTGCTTATTGATAGGCTATCCTACTGCGTGGCTGATTTCGAGTTATCGGCCTGTAACACAACGTATCTTATTATTTATGCTCATTCTTCCTTTTTGGACGAACTCATTAATAAGAACCTACGCTATTAAAATTATTTTAAGCGCTAAAGGGTTACTCAATACATGTCTACTCTATTTAGGCATTATTGATACACCCTTACATCTACTGTATACCCAAACAGCGGTCATTATAGGTTTTGTTTATATTCTTATCCCTTTTATGGTACTTCCTCTATACAATGCAATAGAAAAGCTCCCCTCATCCTATAGTGAAGCAGCTAAAGATCTAGGTGCTAGCCGTTGGCAATACTTTTACAAAGTGATGTTGCCTTTAACCTACTCAGGCATCATTGCAGGCATACTGATGGTATTTCTTCCGACTATGGGGATGTTCTATTTATCTGATTTACTCGGTGGATCCAAAAACCTTCTTATAGGTAACCTCATCAAAGATCAATTACTCATTACACGTAACTGGCCTTTGGCAGCCTCTGCCAGTATGAGTCTCTTGTGGGTGATGGCGTTATTGCTTTTTATTTATTTTCGCACCTCTAAGCTGCAACAAAAAAGAGGACACCTATGAAAAAAATAATGCGTATCTCTTGGTTTATCATCATGTTTAGTTTTCTCTACTTACCTATCATCATTTTAATAGGTAACTCGTTTAACCAATCAAAATATGGTTTACATTGGAGTCAGTTTACCCTGAAGTGGTATGAATCACTATTTCATCATGCAAGTCTAATCGATGCCGCAATGCATTCTGTGATTGTAGGTCTTTGTTCTGCAACCGTAGCCACTGCAATAGGCACGATGACCGCTGTTGCTCTATTTCGTCACCAGTTTAAAGGTAAAAAGTTATTACATGGACTTTTATTTATTATTATCAGTTCTCCCGACATCATTCTTGCTGTCTCGCTCCTGATTTTATTTTTGTACTTAGGTCTTGAACTGGGCTTCATGTCTTTAGTCATTGCACATATAACCTTCTGTCTCCCTTTTGTTGTGATTTCAGTTTCTGCTCGCTTAAACGATTTCGATCCAAAGATCATCGAAGCTGCTAAAGATTTGGGTGCAAGTGAAAGCCAAACTTTTTGGCAAATACTCGTACCTATTGCTATGCCTGCTATTCTATCTAGTTGGATTATCAGTTTTACTTTATCCTTAGACGATGTCATTGTAAGCTCTTTTGTAACAGGACCTAGTTATGAAATCTTACCTATTAAGATTTATTCTATGGTTAAAGTAGGAGTGTCCCCAGAAGTCAATGCCTTGGCTACGCTACTTCTGTGCTTATCACTCATATTCGTTATGCTATTTTTTATCTTATCTAAGCACTTGAAAAGAGAACATAAAATATGAAAAACCCAAAAATTATGTTAGCAGGTATCCTACTCGCTGTTCTAGGCACCGCTTTTTACTTTAATATGTCGAAACACTCAGATCATCAAACGGCTCAAAAGCTCTACTTCTATAACTGGTCTGAGTATATTACCGAAGAAATGCTTAAAGAGTTTACCGATGAAACAGGTATTGAGGTGATTCTCACTACATATGACAGCAATGAAGTGATGTATTCTAAACTCAAGATGCTTAAAGGCACAGGTTATGATCTGGTCGTACCTTCAACCTATTACGTACGCAAGTTATGGCAAGAGAATCTCATTCAACCTCTTGATCTCAGCAAGATATCCAACTTCAAGCATATCGATGTCAATTTTCTAGATAAATCTTATGATCCCAAAAACAAATACAGTGTACCTTATATCTGGGGTGCAACAGCTATTGGTGTCAATAAGCAATTTATCGATCCTGCTTCGATTACAAGCTGGAAAGATTTATGGAAACCCGAATATAAAAATAAACTCCTGCTTATGAACGATGTACGCGAAGTATTTCATGTTGCGCTGAAGCTCAATGGGCATTCTGTCAACTCCACCAACCCTAAGCATATTAAACAAGCTTATAACAGATTAAAAACTCTGATACCTCATGTCACCGTATTTAACTCTGATACACCTGCTATTCCATTTTTATCGGGTGAAGTGGAAATTGGTATGATCTGGAATGGCTCTGCTTATATGGCACAAAAAGAAGACCCCAATATTCAATTTATATATCCTAAAGAAGGTCCTATCTTATGGATGGATAACTTATCTATACCTAAACGCGCTGAAAATGTAGAAGCTGCTTATGCTATGATCAACTTTCTGCTCAGACCTGATATTGCAGCCAGAATTTCAGATACCATTGGCTATCCCACTGCGAATAAATCTGCAAAAGTGTACATGAATAAAGATATGGCAAATAATCCTATTATCTATCCACCAGAAGAAATCATAAAAACAAGTGAATTCCAAGATGATATTGGCGATGCTGCTAAAATTTATGATAAATACTGGCAAATGCTCAAAACGCAGCAGTAACTTTAGGTCATCCTTTTAAGCTACTAAAAAAGCTCACCTTAGTGAGCTTTTTTGTTTCAATGTCATGATTCACTTACATCATATTCCTCTTCATCTTCTTGAAAAGCAGGAACATACTCCTGTTCTATCTCTTGTTGCATTTCGTTGTACATCCTATCGTCTTCTTCCGTGTATAAACGTATTTGCTTTACGAGCATGCTATAAGCAGAAGTCGCTGTGTCATTTTTTACAATTTCACTTTTGAGTGCGCCTGAAATCCAATAAGGCTGGTAAAGCTCTTTTTGTTCGATACCCTGAGGGTAACGAGCATGAATCACTTGATTAGGCGGAGGCGGTGGTAAATGGATACAAGCCCCAAAATAAGGTACGAGAAAAAACTCAGTCACCTTTTTTTGATCGTCAAACTCCAAAGGCACTATAAAACCAGGTATCATGATAGGCTTATCTTTATAATTAGGTACGATGTTTTTCGAGACTAAAGCTCTTTGATAACGTGCCACTTCAGGATTTTTCGACAATTTGTTAATATCATCGTCTTCTCCGCCATCAACGATATCATCTATCGCAGCTGGAGGATTGAGCAAGATCTGCAATTCATCTTTAGGAATGAGATCCACCCATTCTGTTGTGGCATATTCAATTTGATTTTCTTCTTGAGATGATTTTTCGTCCTGAGTAACAACCAAAAGCTTATAAATAAAGCCTAAAGTGACAAATCCAACTAAAATAGAGATAAGAGCAATAATTTTTTTTTGTTTTAACATGAATAAGCCTCTTTTCATTAGAATAAAGTTATCATACGCAATATAATGAAAAAGAACAATAAGGGAGATTTTTTATGTTTCAAACAGAACCACAACCTTATCATCTCACGATTAAAGATTTGAATTTTTCTTATGAAATCAACCAAACTATCATCAATATTAAAGATCTTGAAATTTCTCCTGGTCAAAGAGTCTTTTTATATGGCCCTTCAGGATCAGGTAAATCAACTTTTCTCAACTTACTTTGCGGTATCTCACCTACATCGCAAGGACAAATTCTCTATAATGATGTGGAGTTTCATAACTTAGCACCGAGTGATCGAGATCGATTTCGTGCTGAGCACATAGGTGTTATATTTCAGCAATTCAACCTCATACCTTACTTAAATATACTTGAAAATATTCAGCTCGCTTCCTATTTTTCTCCATATCAGTTTTCTGAAACAAAACAGAATATTCAGCATATTTTTGAACGTCTTTCATTATCCGACAACTTACTCAAACAAAGAGCTGACACACTCAGTGTCGGGCAACAGCAACGCGTAGCTATTGCTCGAGCACTCATTAATCATCCGAGTATTATTATTGCCGATGAACCTACTTCAGCTTTAGATAGTGATTCAAGAGATGACTTCATCAAACTTCTTTTTGAATGTACCGACTCGCTACAGAGTACAATTATCTTTGTAAGTCATGATGAAAGCTTGTCTAAACACTTTGAAACAAAATTACATTTAAATCATATTAACCACGCTTAACTAGGTGCACTATGTTCTTAAAAATAACAGGTAAAAGTCTTCTTAATCGCAAATCAACCGCACTTTTGACTTTGCTTTCCATAGCCATCAGTATTTTTGTTTTACTCGGTGTTGAACACTTACGCCAAGAAGCAAAATCCAGCTTTAGTAAAACAGTATCGGGTGTCGATTTAATCGTTGGTCCTCGTACAGGAGCGACGAACTTACTTCTTTATTCTGTATTTCGTGTGGGTCATGCAACGCATAACCTCTCTTGGGATTCCTATCAAGATATAATCAGAGATAAAAGAGTCGCTTGGTCAATTCCTATCGCATTAGGTGATTCACATCATGGTTACAGTGTGATGGGTACAACGCATGACTATTTCAACCATTTTAAATTTGGCCAACAACAAGAGCTCACCTTCGCGCAAGGTCAAGCTTTTCAAGGTACTTTCCAAGCGGTCATTGGTGCTGAAGTTGCGAGCAAGTTACAATATCAGGTAGGTGATTATATTGTTTTATCTCATGGTTCAGGTGAATATAGTTTTGTTGAACACGATAAAAATCCTTTTCTTATCAGTGGTATTTTATATCCTACCGGAACTACTGCGGATCAAACTGTTATCGTGAGCCTTGATGGCTTAGAAGCCATACACCAGAACTGGCAAGGACATGATGTAAAATATCAAGCTCAACCTAAAGCACCACACAAAGCGCACAAAGAACATGATGGACATGATGCTCACAAAGCGCATAAAGAACATGA
>DDNL01000059.1 GCA_002341165.1 Shewanellaceae bacterium UBA2521 | reverse complement strand
AACTTCTTAAAGCTGCAATAAGTCATGATATTCAAGTAGAAAAAAACACAAAGCTTTTTATAGATATGATGTATGAAGATATCTATATTGATTTCCTAGGTGTACAAAGAGATGCGTATCGCAAAAGTAAATCTGTTATGAAAAGGCTACGTGACTTGAAAGTAATGAGTCGTAAAGTGCAAGAATATCTCGATTTTATTGAGCATGTAGATGGAATGAGCTATATCGATCCTAGAGTATTAAGAAGAGACTTTGATTACCATTACGTTTGTAAAACGGACGAAAAAATGGAACTTGTTGCCAGCCCTAAACTTGATTTAATCTATGAAACGATAAAAATATCTTATAACCTACAAGAAGCGATATTGGCTGATCATGCGGAAGCTCCCAATCGAGATAAAATCATCAAATTTATTACCGTTCAGACCCAAGTGTTATCAAAACAATCGAAAAAAATCATAGCTATTTATGATGATGCGGGTATTGAGTTTCATCATAAAGCATTCATTTTAGAGCGTAATATGAATGCCATTCTACTTAATATGATTCAACACTCCCAAGAGTCAAAATCATCGTGACTATGAAACGAGAAAAGCATATGCATGACATATGCTTTTCTACTTTACACTTCACCATCAAAAAATAATCACTATTAAAGACGGTAAATAAATATATTCCACTTTATTACTCTACACACAAAGGATTTTTATGACAAAAATAATAAGTATATTTTTTATAATATGTATTTCATTGATCAACCCAGCATTTGCGAATATGGATGAAACCGAGATTATCGATCAGCTGTATGAATGCTGGAGTGGTACAGAATTGAAAGGTTTACAAGATTTGCAAAATTTGCAATGCATCGACAAAGTCGATCAGTGCATTATGTATCGCTCAGGTCGTATGAAATTTAATGAAGACACTCAAAGGTGTGAATTACCCGAAACAGCTCTTGTGGATTTTACGTGTCATCTTAAATCTGGCCAAGAGAAAGAAGCATGCCTTGAAGCATTTAAAACACAATGTACAGATGATTTTGTATATGATGAAAAAAATCAGCGGTGTTCAAAGATAGTAGGAAAATCATGCCCGCAAGGTGCAACTCGGATTAACAAACTTAATATTTGTGTACAAGAGCAGAACTCAAGACAAAAAAGAAGTCAGTCTCTCAAAAATTTGAGGAAAGTTAGTGAAAGAATGCGCGAAGTCAACAGAACACTTGCCCGTGTGTCGAGTATTACATCTGACTATGAAAACAGAGTTAAAGGGCTTGCACTCGGAAGCTGTGCCAAAGGTCGGTATGATACGGCTTTGAAAAGCTGTGTTTATGATGATTATCAACCCAAAACCTGTAATAAAAGTTATCCCTTTAAGACAGCTTATCTTAATAAGCGAGTACGTGATGGTTACGATGTCTGTGAAAAAGAGCGCTCTAAGGATGCAGCACCTCATACCTTAAATAAAGATGAGTTCAGGATCTCAGCCAAGAAAACTTGGAAAAGAACAGGGTTTTTGACCCACAAATTCAATGGCTATGCTATTGTAGTCAGTCTTCATGACCAGATTATCCATAATCGTTTTTTATGGAGCAAAGAGGAAAAAAGCTTTACTGAGAGTTTTGTATATAAAGATAAAGAGTATTACATCAGCGTATGTGGTTCTTGGTTCTGTAGTCGTGCCTATGATCTGTACTCTTTTGAAGATTTACACAACGGATGTGCTAAGGGTTATCAATTGCTCAATTCACCGCACGATAAAACCCGTCCATGCTACAAAAAAAGGGTAGATGCACCACTTAAAAACCCAAAATTTTATTGTGAAAGAAACGATACGTTAAAAATAAAGAATAACTATGCCGTTTGTTTTGGTGCAAGAGCTGATGGCTCAAACTATCCACCTATACCCGATGATTACTACATCGGTGGTAGAGAAATCGTTAACGAAGATGTGACCTCCGCTCATTATTACAAAAAATATGATGTTCAATTGGATCAGATTACATCCCTAAAAGAAAATAAAATTAAAGAAACACGTCTGTTTATACATGATCACTCCAATGAAGGAAAATCGTCGTCCACAGCTAGAAACAGAGCTGATAGCTTCTTTTTTTCTCATTCGGCAGGAATGAGCTTTAGAGCATGTAGAAAAGGAAGTAAACAAAACTCTTATGGCAGAATCGATGCTTATCTAGGAAGTGAGGAAAAAAAAGAGCTCATCTCTAATATCACTCACATGAAAAAAGTTCTTCAAGAAGCAATAGAGCAAGGTATTGATTTAAGATACAACAAAAGATATCTCCTTGATGCGATATACACCGAAGCCCATCTCAAGTTCCTAGAGCTACAGCAGAAAGAGCATAAGAAAGACACATCGGTCATGGAAAAGATCAAGATCTTGAAAAAACTGAATAACACAATGAAAACATATCTCAATTTCATTGAAGATCATATTGATGAATTACACCAATACCGTTTTATGTATGAGGATGCAGCATACACCATAGATTATGATTATGATAAAGTTTGTAAACCAAATCAAAAAGAAGATTATGTGAACCAAGCAATGTTTGATTTAGTTTATGAAGCGATAAAATATGCCTATACATTACAAAAAGAGATGATGAAAGATGATGCTTCAAGCCCTCATCGAGATGAGATCATCGAGTTTGTGAGGGACCACATCAAAGTCTTATCAAGACAAGCAAAGACGATCATTGCTTTGTATGAAAAACAAATTTACTTCCCCGATGAGGAAGAGCTCATTTTAAAGCGCCACTTAAAGTCAACTCAGCGTTCTTTGGATAACCTATCAAAGAATTGAGCGCTTATAAGCATCGCAAAAAATAATTGAACATGAAATTAAAAAAGCATACGTATCATGTATGCTTTTTTATTTCTTGTGTTGAGTAGGTTAGAAATCTAAGTCATCTTAACGGTTCAGAATCTCTGTGAAAGGAAGGGTAAGCCATGTGACCTTCTATCCGCACATAAACCCAAGACATAAATGAGATTTCAGGTTAACCTATCTCAAAGAAGATTTCGTGATCAAAAAAAACCAGCACCCCCAATGGGGGTTAAAAAGCAGAAGCTCTACTTATGAAAAAGGATATTCTTGCAAGTAATAAGGTCGCTATCTAGTTTTTTTCTTATATTTCATAAAAAAACCAAGGTATAAAACCTTGGTTTAGGATAGACTTGTTTAACAACAAAGAAGCAGCTATGTTTAGCTTTTTTTCGTGTTATGTATGCCTCATTATGATGTTGTAAGGATTCAATAAAAAACATGCACGGCTATAAAAGCAAAAAAGAAGCCTGTCATATAGATCAGAATCGAACATTTAAGAATAATCCAGCTTATCTTTCTTAGTCGAGAGCATGCCTTTCCCTGAAGTGGATCTACAGGGCATGGGGCATTGCGTCCACGCCATTGTATGAATGCTGACAAGGCTAAAAGCACTCCTGCCACAACAAAGACAATGCCTTTGTAAGCAGATACAGCAGTGATCCAAGGAACTGCACCCACAAAACCTGCAAGAGCTGCTCCCATACCAAGCGTCACGAGCAAAGCTGGCAATGCGCAACATAGCAAAGTTCCCATAGATGTGAAAAGCGAAAGTGAAGGCAGAATAGTCTGCCTCCATAACGATATATTATGATTGGCCATGCCGAAGCTCCCTTACTTTATAACCAGCATCTGTAATCAGCTGCGTGATCGTTTCATTTTTTAAACTTTTGCCTTTGTTAAACTGAATCTTGACGACTTTTTTATCCAGATCAACATGAATAGATTTCACAGCCTCCTGCTTGGAGAACACTTTTTCTAGAGCTCGAGCACAGAAATCACAGACCAGTCCATTCACATCGGCATAGACTGTTCCACCTAGTTGAGCTGCAAAAGCAGGAATTGAAAAAGAAAGTAAAAAAGTAAGGATTAAAAGTAATTTTTTCATAAAATGTTCCGTTATTAATATCTAAAAATATAATCGAAGAAAACTTTACCGTAGTTGTTGACCCCAGTTTCTAGAAGATGAGGCCCTTGAAAGAATCTTACCAACGGTGTTACAGTAAAGTGATGTTCATTCCTTGGCATATGATCAATTTGAAGCATCAGCCATGTATGCAGATCATTGTAATGTCCAATATAAGGCGCCACACCAACCCGAGCCGATTCCTGATAGAAATCAGTTATGTTTGCTGCTGCGGTATACCGGTTCTCATATGAGGTGAAAAATCGGCGATCTTCCCAGTCAATAGATATACCTGTAAAGCCCACCGCCAAGTTATGATGATTTGATTTACCAGCATGACTGCGCGCGATGCCAATACCAGATTTCAGATATAGATTGGCTTGACTATCTAGGTTATTCCAGCGTTTGACTAAGTTATTCACCTGAATAGCATTTAAGGTCATTTCCTTTTTATGCCACTGTTCAAATTTGTAACCCACGGAAATTTTCGATGTGGGTGAGTAATGAATGTGAACGCTGCTTTTAGCGTCATCATTCATAAACATACCTGTCCAGCCTCCTGGATAGGATACCGGTCTTGCCTTGGCAATATTTGGAATCATCAGCCCTACGAGAAGAAGAGCTCCCAAAAGAGTTAAATATTGCATTCGCAAATAAGGTAAATAGAACGTTCGCATCGTGTTCTCCTGTTTGCTATTAAACTTTGACCGCAGGTAGTTCTTGCGGTATCAATCAAAACAAATCAAGAGGTATATTT
This sequence comes from Shewanellaceae bacterium UBA2521, assembly GCA_002341165.1. Classification (GTDB taxonomy): domain Bacteria; phylum Pseudomonadota; class Gammaproteobacteria; order Enterobacterales; family Shewanellaceae; genus UBA2521. The sequence continues at coordinate 980 of DDNL01000059.1, read as the reverse complement.
GGGAGGACGTTTAGGTGGATTCTGGTCAATGGATACAAAACTATCGACATAAGTCATAAACGTTTGCTTTAAAGTGAAGGAGGGGTGCATGTCGCCATTTTCTAAGAAAGCAGATGGGCCACTTGAGATATAAGCGCATAAACATAAGCTTTCACAATCTAGTGCTTTATAATCAGACTGCTTTTGTTTTTTTGTTTGTTGGCATTCTGACATGGTGTCTGTAGAGATCGTAGCTGAAACTGATTTCATATGATAAACACAAGGATGGGGCAATGCAAATACAGTAGCTGTATTTACGATTAGGATAACCATAAGTGCTGAAATAAAAAAATTTTTCATCATAAAAGTAAAAGCGTATCGACCTTAAAAAGGATAAAAATAAATGTATGTATGACTTCGATATATATGGAGTGTTCTTGTTGGTCAAAAACATATTGTCTTAGCCAAGGTTTTGTATCTTTTGTTTTATATTTATTTTATTTTCGAAGAAACATAAAAGAATTTATTTAAATTATGTTCTCGAGAATATATGGATGTTTTATTTTTGTCAAGCCGGTTTAGGGGCGTGCATTCGAGTTTAATAAGCATAATTTATACATACCCAAGGTTTTGTGTCTTGGTTTTTTATTCCTTTTTTCTTTTTTGCAAAACACAATAAATAGGTTTTTTAGTCCTGCTTTAAAGCAGATGTACTGACATATATTCGAGTTTAACAAGCATCCTTGCTCTCTTCATGAAGCATATTGGCGCGGTGTAAGCCCTAACCAAACAGCGAACTCCTTTGGGTTTTTAAAGGCTTGACCTTGGTCTATACTTGCTGAAAAAGCAGAAGCAATGATAGGTCCGACGCCAGGAATACTCATTAAAATAGAATGGCTTTTTTGTGTTTTTGAGAGCTCTTGCAGCATCTTTTCCATATTTTTTAATCGCTCTTTTAAACCTAAGAACTCTTGATAAGCATTTTTAAACAAGGACGGATT
>DDNL01000074.1 GCA_002341165.1 Shewanellaceae bacterium UBA2521 | reverse complement strand
CAGTGAATCAACCTACAGAGAATGCTCCAGAAGTAACTCCAAATGTAAATGGTTTTCCGCCTGAATTTAAAGATATTTTTAATGAATTAACGCTTTTTCATAGGACAAAAGTTCAACAAGAAGATGTTGAGCGTTGGGAGTTTGAGTATTTTGATGTCTGGAGCACTTTTTTTAAAAAGAGAGCAAATATTGAAGATAAAGAAGAAAAAAGACAGCAATGGGAGAAATTTAGTGATTTATTCGAAGTCATTGAATACGATTCTGAGAATGCATGCACAACAGACGCTCCTAAAAAGGTTTATTTAAAAATCCTGGGATAGGAAGTTTAAACTAAAAACACGATACTCATTTTCTTATAAAAACTTTATTTAGGTGCATTGATGCCGTTTTTGCGAGTGTACAAAAATAGATGAATTTAAATAGGAAGTATCAAAATTTTTCAGTAAACACTCTAACGAGTTTTGAAGGCGTTGCCTTATATAAAAAGTAAGCATAAATACAAAATCAAGGATAAGAATGATATGAAACCAAAAATAAAACGTTGTAGCCTTTTACCTCTAGCTGCATTTTGTGCAACTTCACTCATGGCCCACCCTTATAACGATGATTTATCAGTGCAAGACTTCAGATCGAATTTAGATCAAGTCTATCAACAAGGCCAGATTAACTATAAGCAATATTTACTTAATCATGTTTATGCGAAAGATAATAATAGACAAGTCGATGTTGCTTATTTTACTCCTAGTGATAAGATCAATACGAATAATGCAGATCTAAGCAGTTACGCTTTGACTTTTGATATGCTCTTACTTGAAAAAGATATCCAAGTCTTAACTCAAAAAGGCTATATCAATCTCTCTTCTGAGATTCAGCAAGTGAACATACCTGAAGCAACAACTCTTCTGAATACAACGATGTCGATATCGCCAGAGAATGATTTACAGCAAATCCATTTTTTAAAAGGAGAGACTCCCGCTATAAAAACGACCTTTTGTCAAGAGCAGAAATGTCGCACAAGTAGGATGACCACCCTTTATGATGTCATCCGTATAGAATATATACCGGGTGCAAAAATCAACAAAGCTCCTTATACATTAAAGGGAGGTTATCATATTAAAATAAAAACATTACCTCTTGCTTTTCTCGATCCAAATTCAGAGATCAAAGATATACAACTGGATCATCCAGAACCTACAGTCAAAAAATCTTTATCTTTATTTCTTTCACTCGGTGCTGATGAGTCACCTTTTATCTTTTTTTCTCAAAATAAAAACGATTGCCAGCTTGATTATGCAAAAGCATTAAGTTCAGGGGTGATGAATGAGGATAGCTATTATCAATCTTTAATTAAACATCAGGTACCTCAAATAAAAAACAATCAGCTTATAGGTTATAAAGCATGTCAAAGCCAACTGAGCACTCCAGATATCAACCTTGACAACTTCTCAGAGTATGCTTTTGATCGTGCCATAACTCAACTACATAAAAATACGCAGGAATTTATACGGTGGACAAAAAAATCTGCTCAAGCTGGTGATAGTGCAGCCCAATACAACTTGGGAATACTCTATTCTACTGGTCAATTAGGGGTTGAAAAAAATTGGGCTGAAGGTATCAAATGGTATAAAAAATCAGCCGAGCAAAACTTTTTGAACGCCATACTCACCTTAGCTGAAATATACCGTCATGGAGAAGGCTCGACAGAAAAAGATGTAGATAAAGCGTTATTTTGGTATAAAAAAGCTGCTGCTACAGGTGAAGCAAAAGGCCAACTTGAATTAGCAAAATTTTATATGAATATAGATGGAGACCCAACTGAGAAAAGGTTACATATTATAAAACGTACTCAAGGCTTGTATAAAGCTATTAATTTATACTTTAAATACTTTACTGGTACTACTGATAGCTCACAGCAACCTAAGTTAGCTGGTCATTGGTTTCTTCAAGCAGCTGAGCAAAAAGATCCCGCAGCACAAACAGCAACTGCTGAATACTACTTTCATGGTATAGAAGGTCAGCCTAATTATGAGAAAAGCTTATATTGGTATACTCAAGCAGGGCATCAGAATCAAACCACTGCAATCAAGAATTTAATTAACTTTTATGATATTGGTTTCGAAACTATTTCCAAAAATAGCGTTCAATATTTAGAGTGGTTAACTCAGTTTGCAGAGCAAGGTGATGCTCTGTCACAATATAACTTAGCTGTGTTGTACGAAAACGGTATGGGTGTGCGGCAAGATAAAAACAAAGCCTTTGAACTTTATAGCTTAGCAGCAGAGCAAGGTTTAATCATTGCTTTTAATAATCTTGGTACGATGTATCAACAGGGGGAAGGTACATCTCAAGACTATACACAAGCGATTAAATGGTATAAAAAAGGCGTCAAGTATAATAACGCAAATGCTCAAAAGAACCTAGCGTCGGCATATAGAAATGGAACAGGTGTAACCAGAGATTATAATAAGGCGATAGAGTTATTGGAGCTCGCAGCAAATCAAGGCATAAGAGAAGCACAATATGACTTAGGTGTAATGTACCAAAAGGGTCAAGGAGTATCTGTAGATTATCATCAAGCATTTAAGTGGTTTAAAGCTGCTTCAGATCAAGGCTTTGGGCCTGCTATGCATAACCTTGGGGTCTATTATCAGCGTGGCTTAGGTGTAAGCCAAGATTACGCTAGAGGAACAAGGCTTATTCAACAAGCGGCACATTTAAATTAAGCACAATAAAAAGATATCTAATCCAATTTATTGAATGCAGTCCATAGAGCACTTTTCTTGGATACTCTGCAAAGAGTCTATGGAATTATCTCATAAAAAAATAAGATAAAAATAATATGAAATCAAGAGTAAAACGTTACAGCCTTTTACCTCTAGCAGTATTTTGTACCACTTCACTCATGGCGCATCCTTATAACGCTGATTTATCGGTACAAGAATTAAGATCGAATTTGGATCAAGCCTATGAATCAGGTCAAATAAACTATAAGCAATATTTACTCAATCATGCTTATGCGAAAGATAATAATAAACAAATTGATATTACTTATTTATCTCATAATGACAAAGTACATGCTAATAATAATGATATAGGTAGTTATGCTTTAACCTTTGATATGTTTTTACTTGAAAAAAATATTCAAGTTCTAACTCTAGAGGGTTATATCAATTCACCATCAAACATTGATCAAGTCAATATACCCGAAGCAACGAGCCTTTTAGATCGGAAAATAGGTAGGTTTGAGAATCTCGAACAAATCCAATTTACCAAAGATAAAAGGTATATTACTGTGGGGAGTGAGTGCTTATCAGAAAAATGTTATAATCTACACCAAGAAACTCTATATGACTTCAGCACTATCGAATATATACCCGGTGTAAAAATCAGCTATCCTCCCTACACACTACATGGAGGATACCATATCAAAATAAAACTACTTCCTTTCTCTTTTTTACTTAAGAACTCACAAGAAATAGATATACAAATAGAAGAAGCACCTGAAGAAATACAAAAAGCAATGTCTCTTTTCATTTCTCTTGGTACTAATGAGTCACCTTTTATCTTCTTCTCTCAAAATATGAACGATTGCCAAGTTGATTATGCGAAAGCATTGAGTTTAGGAATGATGAATGAAGATGAATATTATCAATCTTTAATTAGCCATCAGGCACCTATCATAGAAAATAATAACCTTCTTGATTATAGAATATGTCAAGGTCAGCCCTATATTCAACATGATCAATATACCTATATTATCTATGCAGGAGTTTTCTCCCTATATACTTTTGAGCGTGCGATAACCTATTTACATTCTGACATGCATGAGTTTGCACGCTGGATAAAAAAGTCAGCGAAAGTAAATCAAATGCAAGCTCAATATAATTTAGGCATGCTTTATTATCTTGGTGATGGTGGCATTGAGCAAAACTTTGTAGAAAGTGAAAAGTGGCATTTAAAAGCAGCCCATCAAGGTCACATCAAATCTATGCTGATTTTAGCGGAGCTTTATCGTGATGGAAATGATGTCATACCAAAAGATGCCGTTAAATCTTCTTTTTGGTTTGAAAAAAAGGCCGAAGCGTTAAAGAAAGAAAATAAATAAAAAGTACAGAAAAGACAACCAAGTTTTGAAATTGACCGTGATCAATATGAAGCCGATTTGATAGCGGATGCTTTGGGTCATTTAAGCTTAGAAGAGTTATAAAAGGAATATAAGAAAGCAGAAGAAGAACGCTTAGCCAGAATGGTTCAAGCTTCTTGGTAAAAAATGTGACAACCATGGTCTTCAAATAAAGCGGTTTTTTTTAACCGCTTTTTCTTTTTTAGGAGCTTTTTCCTGCTCTATTTCGCTGCGCTCAACAAAGCCTAAGGTCTTTGCCCTTCTAGTTACGATTAGGATTGATACGGTCTCTATTTAATATCCTTTTATTATTCTAGTCATTAACTTGAGTTCATGATTTGAGAGCGAAATGCACTCTTTTTTTGATTGCATTCTTTCATGATGCTTTTTATGAGCTATGGGAAGCAGAACTCACGTCGGTTTTACTTGTTTGTTGTAAATGCGAGTAAGTTGTGTTCTGAGTTGAGCCACTTTCATTCCTTATACGTTCATGACCTTCGTTTTCACTCTGATTTAAAACCTTCGCATACCAGAACCTCTTTGACAAGGGTCAATGGCACGCTCTGCGAGCGCCCTTGTCAAAAAGAACCGTGGCCTGCGTACGGAAAATCAGGCGAAAGCGAAGGTGATGAACTTAAAACATAAGGAAAGAAAGATGAAAAATGCTCAACTCGATAACCCAACAACTCTTATTAACAACAAGCAAGCAACCAGCGTATCGACGCTGGACCACTCAGGCTCAAGCTCAGATGATGTGCAGATTGAGAAGAAACGTAAATTTAAGCTGGATGTCGATTTCAGTCAGCTTGATGCGGCTCTAGCCAAAATGGGTGCTAAGCCTAGAACAGACTTTACGACTCCATGCCTTGCACCAAAAAAAGAGGAAGAAAAATAAGTAAATTAGCTTTCAGAGCGTTCATGATTCGAACGCTCTTTTATCTCAGAAATCAAACATAGAAGGAAGATAGTTATGAATTTATATATTGTTCGCACAGAAACACATCTTGACGGTAAAGAGTTTCATCAAGATACATTTATCATGGCAACTACAGAGAAAAAAGCGTTCAGAATTGCATTGGAGCAGAATGCATTTGATGTGGAGCAAGCTGTTTTTGACGAGCAGGATACGATGATTTCAGAGGAAGACGGCGCAATCGTTACATATGCCACAGGCTCTAAATCAGTGACGTATACCGATCATTTTGAGATTTCGCAGTATTTCCCTATGTATCAAGATGTCTCTTATGACAATGAACAGTTCCTTATTCATCTTGAAAAGAGTTTAGAGTATGAAGAAATGCTTTCGAAACATCATGTTTATCATATCTTTGATATGAAAGACGGTCAGGTTTTTTTATTTATAGACTCTTTTGTTTCATTTTCAATTGATCGAGACGGCTTATTCATGTCTTTACATATTCACTTCTCATTTGATCATGTTTTACAGAGCCTCCATGCTGGAAAATTTCAGCTGGATACATCTCAGCTCACGAGCTTTGAAGTTTTACTTGATGATTGTGTGCCTTTTTCGGTACAAGATACAACACAAGATAAAGTGTTCACATTGCTTAAGCAGTATATGCCAACTCTTTTTGCTATTGATCAAAAAGAGGTCGCTATAAGACTTAAAGAATATAAAAATAAGTAGATAAGCAAAGCTCAGCATTTGCATGCTGAGCTTTATGGTAGGATAAGCATTGCTATCAAAAGTAAATGATGAATGAATGGAGTGAGGCTTGATATTAAATTATAAAAATCAAATATTGCATGAATACTCTGCTTTAGAGGCGATTAAATTTGCTTATGAGGATAAGAGAAGTACAGACTCTGATGGCTCTGTAGCTTCTATTTTAGGGATGGTTTCTAGTGCGCATAAATTGGATTACATGAGGTTGTGTGCTGACAATGAATCAAGTTATGCACTGCTCAGGCAGCACTATGAAAGCTTAGGTAGAGATTTATTTAAAGGTGTGCGTGACTATCAAAGAGCAAAGGTAAACAATATCACAAATGAGAAGAACTACCGTTGCGTGAATAAGTTCCTAAAAAATGAGGCACTTTCAGAGGAGCAAGAGCGTGAAGCTAGGCGAATTATCAGTGACTTAGATCGGTGCTTTAACATATTGGAAAGTGAAGGACAGACCTTACAACGAGGGCAAAGACTTTATCGTGGTATACCGATGAGTGAAGATGAACTGAAACATTTCTGTGCAACCGCAAGTTCTGGACAAGGTGAATACCATGTATTTCAAGAATTTGTTTCAACCAGCTTGAGTGAAAGTATCGCAGCAACATTTGCTTACATGAACGAAATCAGGAAGAATGATGTTTATGGTGATAGGACATATACTTCAATTATTTTGTATATGCAAAATCAAGTCAATGGTTTACCTTTCATTTTTCCTGATGCCAATAGAGACGTACACCGTAATCAAGGTCAAATGGAAGTTTTACTTCCAAGGAAGCTACAAGTAAAAATGACACATTTAGACTATGCAACACAGCATAATATGCCTATAATGTATTTAGATATCGTAGGATATGAGGTATAAACTTATGAATAATAACGAAAAAGTAAGCACGCAAGCATCGGTTATGCATCGTAAGACAGATGCAGAGCAAATCAAAGCTTTATTTGAAAAAGCTGAGCGTCGTAAGCAAAGACGTATAGAGCAAAATATAAAAGTAGACTTTGACAGTCTTGAAAAGGTGTATGAAGGTTGGGTGTGAACCCTTTTCTTGAATCAAACAAAACGGCTTTTAAGTCGTTTTTTCTTTTTTAGGAGCTTTTTCCTGCTCTATTTCGCTGCGCTCAACAAAGCCTAAAGTCTTTGCCCTGCGGGTAACGATCAGGGCTAGACAATTCAACGTTTTTTTAAATTAAAGCGAGGTAAGTTCTCCTGTATCTTGTTTAAAAGCAGGCTCATCAGGGGCAATGGTTTGATACAATTTATACCGTATCTCTGTTATTTTTTGTTTAACTCGATGATCGTCTATCATGATGTTTGATATTTCATCTACTGATGAAATAGCTAGGGCTATGGATTTTTTTGAAATCCAGTTATATTGCTCTGGGTTATCAATTTGTTGAAACCCTGTTCCTGATTGCATAGAGCTAAGTTGGTATGTACCTGAGTGCACAAAACTATGAATTATTGGGCTATTTTTTTTGTAGAATTGTTTTAAATTTCTGCCTAATTTAGAATCTCTGTTTTCAACATTGTCTATTAAATCTTGAATGGACTTCTTTTTTTTATTCTTATTTTTGCCTGAACTTTTTTCTTTTACAATTATACCATCTTCTTTGCGAAAATAAATTTCTTGTCCATCAATATATCCCTTTATATCTTGCTGTGTGGCGCAAAGCTTAAACCAGTGTGCTTTTACAAGTGATTCGAATAATAGCCTTAATAAAGGTTGTGCTGAAGTTAAAAGTTTTTTTTCTAAAAGAATATGTATTGCGATGCAATGTGCTATTACATTTCTATGTAGCAAAATGCTCATTTCATGTTGTTCATCTATTTCAATAATGCCATCTAAAGCAGCATCGATCTCTTTTACCAGGTGGTAATTCTCTGACCATTTCGACATAGCGATTTAACTCCATATTTATAAATCAAATAGAGTGTATTATTTCACTTCCTCATCGTAAATGCGAGTAAGATGGCTGTTCAGTAAGTCCTTTTAAACATCCTTTTCAAATTATCATTTCTTCGTCACTTCTGATTCATACCTTCACTTTCCAGAACCTTGTTTGCAAGGGTCAATAGCACGCTCTGCGAGCGCCCTTGCAAACAAGAACCGTGGCAAGTGTACGGAAATCAGGTGACAGCGAAAATGATAATTATAAATAAAAGGAGAACTACATGAACCATGTCAAACCTGAACAGCCATCAACTCTTATTAACGATGATAAAGCGCCAAGCGTATCGACGCTTGACCCCTCAGGCTCTAGCTCAAATGATAAGCGGAGAAAAGTGAGTCCTCAGCAATACGAAATTCATAAGAAAAATTTTATTAAGATTTTGCATAAAATCACAGGCTACAAAAATACATTTGAAGTCTTTAATGATTTTTTATCCATGACAACGATTTCACTTAGAAATATATTGATTAAAGATGAAAAGAGAGAAAAAGAATACTTTAAATTAATCAAGCATTATACAAAAGAGCAATTGCTTATGATGTCGGAGCTCTTAAAAGAAACGACCATGGGGTTAGGTGCAAATTTCGGCGATTTTTTAGGTGAAATTTTTATGGAACTAGGCTTTGGAGAAGGACGCAAAGGACAATTTTTTACGCCTTATGCTGTTTCTAAGATGATGGCAAATGTGACGCTAGATAAAAAAGTAGTCAAACAGCATATAGAGCGTGATGGTTTCATCACCGTACATGATTGTGCTGTAGGTGCTGGCTGCCTTATTATTGCTAGTGCGGAGTATCTTTTAGAGCTCGGATATAATCCCCAGCAATGTATGTATGCTTGTGTTATGGATGTTGATTCTACGGTTTCGAAAATGTGTTATATACAATTAACTGTACTCGGTATACCTGCTGAAGTCACTATAGGCAACTCACTTACTTTAGAAGTATTTGATACGCTCTATACGCCGTTTTTATATTATGTGCCATGGTTTTATAAGACGCTTTTAAAAGGAAAAAATAAGGTTCAGAAGAATAAGAAAAGTAAAAAAACAATGGAAGATAAAAAAGTATTACTTGGTGGTGTGATCTTGAATCCAGAAGGTGTAAAAACCTTACAAAGGCTGACAGAATTTTTTAAAAAAAAGAAGGCTGAAAAAGTTGAAGTGAAACAAGCTAGTTTAGTCTTTTAAACATTGAAAAGCTCAGTCTTTGGACTGAGCTTTTTTAACTTAGCCTTCTGTATATTTTCTCTTTTCAATCTTAGTGATTTCTTTTTCAGCCTTAATGAGTATTGCGTCTAAAGCTTCAACCATCTTTTGTTCATGTGGAAATTTTAGCTCTGGTGAGATTTCTTTAAGATGACTTTCAATTCTTTCTAGCCTTGCCATCATTGCCGACGGTATTTTTATTTTATAATCAGTTAACTTTATTTCGTCTTTATGGATAAACACACTCATAAAATCCTTCTATTTATTTTCGATTTATTTGATTACAAGCATAAAGATTTATAGTAAAAATTCAAGTAAAATTACATTACTTGAATGGTTAAGATTAAAAGTTAGACATTGTATATCGGGTTTTTTATTACATTTATTTTTCGGTTGATTAATAGAATCAAACAGAAATCATTTAGAAAGGATATAAAAAGACCATAGTAACTACCTTCAACCGTTTTTAAATATATATCAAATGAAAAGACCAGACCTGTGAATAATATAAGCCGAAACTCAGATCGAATATTGTCAATAAGCGACGTCTCTTTTTTACGAGGTTGAGGCCATAGGTAAAAGCCGAATAAAACAGATAAAGTCAATGATATATTCAGCACAAATAGATAAAAATTTATTTGATAAAGATAGACATTCCAATCAAAATAAAAAAATAGAAATATAGATAGGATACCAAAAGCCACACACAGGAAAAGTAACAGCAGAAGATGAAATACCGTATTATTTGTTTGAGGCTCTTGTCTAGCATACCTTGCTCTACTTTTTCGAGTTAGAAGTACTGTTACTATGAACTGCAATAAGAATAAATACATGCTTACCCTTTCTATAAGAACTAGTTTATTTATGTCAATTCATAGATTTCATGTTTCATTAATATCCTCAACATTAAAAATGTAGGTCGTTAATCCCTAGAACCGGTTCTGTCGTAAATATTGCTCTTTTACCGTATCATAAGTCCACTTTTAATTTCCAGTGATTTTTATGATGTTTAGAGGCGCCTATTTTCCACAAGAAGTTATTCTTGAAACCGTTTTGAAATATTTTGAGATAGACCAGAAAAGTAAAAATAGGCTGGACGCGCAAAAAGTAACACAGATTTTTTTTGAAAATTTGAGAGATGTTAAATTAAAAACCTAATGCCCTTTTATTAAGGGCTTTTTTTCTATAGAGCTCCAAGAGCAATTCAAATTGCAAAAGCGAAGTTAAATATAAAAAGCCACCTCTACGAACTACTCTAACCACACCCCTCGCACTTCTTAAAATCATCACTCAGTAACACATTCCTTTACAAGCTTTCAATCACTCAACTATGTTTTAACATAGCTGAATGACGGTTGAATATAAATATCAATACATCATATTTTTTTATTCAAATGTTATCTGATAAAACTTTCCAGATTGCATCTGAACTGAGACTGCTAAGCCATCTTTAGAAATATCTAAAGAGCCTTCTTGATAAAAATCTGGATAAAGTGATTCTAAACTATGTTTTGCTTTGTAAACAAAAGATTCGCTTAAAACATCATATTCGTAAAGTTTTATGGATACACCATGTGCAATGACGATACGGTTACCGTCACTAGAAAGTCTTGCATCACTAAGAGTTAAACTTGTATTTAATGTCTTTTGCATAGGCAATCTATATAATTTGTCGTTTTTAACGACAACAACTTCAAGCGTTCCCACCAAAAACCTCTTACCAATATCGTTATGCTCAATAAGATTGACCGCTACAGTATCACCGTTCTCACTAACTCCCCCAATATTATTGTAATACTCCCCTCTCGTGCCATCAACCTCAACAAAAGAAGTTAAACTCGCTGGAATATCATAACGCTCTTGCTTAATTAGCTCTCCACTTGAAGAAAGATGATCAACAAAAACCAAAGCAGGCTTACTGTGACAGTGCCCTATAAAATGCACTTGTGTTTTTTTATTTCGACTGATAAAAAAATCATGTTGTATAACTTCAGTGTTGAAAAAATTTTTTTCTGTTTGGCTTAGCTCTGAGGGAAAGCACCCACTACCATCTAACGATACAGGAAAGTTTGATAATACATCCGTATCAGAACTATTAAAAGACAAGCTTTGTTGCCCTGAAATCTGATTTATCTCCTTCATAGAAGAAGTATACTCAGATAACAAAAGCGTATCATCACTACAATCCTCTCCTAAAAAGCCAGTTTTTACATACTGTCGCTGAATGCGATAGATTGGAGTATCAGGTAAGTGCTCTTGAATAAAAAGGTTTGCTGAGTGAGTTGTATAGATATTTTCTGTATTAGCCACCAAAATTGTTTCAGAAGCTAAAGACCAATCATTATTGTAGTTATATTGCATAAGCTGCATTTTTCCCTCTTTTTTTGTAAACTCAAACCAAGTTAAAGGGCTATCTAATAAGTCATACCAACCTCTTCTGTAATATCTGACATCCTTAGAACTTTTTTCGTCAGGGTAAATGATTACTCTGTCAAAATCTGGCTCATTATGTTTAGCACAGGTAGGTATATCAGAAGATGCAAAAGCTGTGTGTGTTACACAAAAACTAGATACGGTTATAAAGGCAAGTAACATATTTTTTTTCATTATTATCATCCTCAACATTTAAAAAAGTTAACAAAAAACTAATTTTACGAATATATGATATGCGTAAAATAAAACATAATGCCACAAGGTAATCATCCCCGAAGTAGCATACTAAATTTGGCTATCTATTTTAAGATACCTCCCTAAAACTTCATTATGCGAAGCTCGATGATGTTCCAGAAGCTCAAAGAGCGTGGTGTTCTGATTGGATTAGCGCATAAATTCATGCCTGAATCTTACTTGCAGATG
>DDNL01000061.1 GCA_002341165.1 Shewanellaceae bacterium UBA2521 | reverse complement strand
AATGCTGCTTTGAATATGGGAGCTGTTAAAGCTGCACTGGAAGGAAAAGTCTCAGGGTCTATTGAGGTTGACGGTGAGAAGGTGTGTATCAAAAATGGTTATCCTACTATATCGAAACTGAAAAGTGCTAGAAATTGTTATAACCTTTTTTACTTACTGTCGCCACTATCCGATAAACTCGTCCTTACAGAGTATACTTGTAACAAAAAAACAGAAAAACTTGGTTTAGAGGGCAATGATATTTACTTTAAAAAGCCATGGCCAGCTGGAAGAAATAGGTGTAATGACTTTGAATTTAAATTGCGCTTAGCAGGCGATAATTGTTGGATTAAAATCACAGAAAGTAAACTTACCTCTAAACCCTTAGTCACAGAAGGTTGTATTCAGCCTTGAGGAACTATTTGTCTTTGTCTTTGTAGCCATGTGTTTAAATTTTGGTCGTTTTTGTTTTTGTTGTCTGATGCTTGTGTGTTTTGGTTTTCTGATGGAGGCAGGGTGCAATCTTCTAATAAGCGTTTTAATAGCTTTTTTTGCCCTCTGTCTGCTAAATCATCTATATTATAGGTTAATTTACCCGAAGCTGTTTGAAGCTTTACTCGTTTTCCTCTGTTGGTAAGCGTAAAATTATTACCAACGGTAAGGCATTCTCCAAGCACAGAACTAAGATTTGTGGAGCCAAAACGTCTCATTTTCTCCCAAAGCTCTTGATTATCATGTTTTACATCTCTTAGTGCTTGTAATGTAGGGGGTTTGAAATTTCGATTTTTATTTTGGGCGATATTTTTTAATATTTGTCCCAGCTTCTCAAGTTGAGGCCTAACTTTTTCTAAAGTCGCCTTTTCTTTTAGTGCTTTTTTATTTCGCTGTTGCTCAGCTGGGCAACTATTAGGATCTTGAATTTGTAAAGTAGGCTTGCTTTTTGAGTCACGCTTAAGATCCTTGGTATCATACAGAATCCAACGATTAGCAAAAGAAATTGCAAGCTGTCCCGGTTGCAAGAGTTTAGAACAATTATAGAGAGCAGATTGTATAGATGGATTGCTGCTGTGATATGTGTTTTTGAGTTTAGAATTTGATTTTTCAGATTTAGTATGAGTCGTTTTGTCAGGTGCTCTATGAATGAAAACAACTGAATTAGGCCATTCCATCAGGCGTTCAAAGACATTAATGTTCGCTCGAGGATAACCAAATGTCAAAGATTCACAGTTCTGTGTACTATTTTTAGGGCAAGAGAGTGTTCCATCTTTTTTTCTATACGTAAATTGACTGAGGTGGCCTTCTCTTTGAGTTTGTCCATAGAGTTGTGCTTGTGTATGTATCAAGAAGATAGCTTGCTGTATTTGCTTGTGAAGTTCTACAGTCTTTGTATCAATAGTTGCTTGTTTTATTTTATGATAAAATTGCGAAGCCATTAGGCTTAATAAGACTGTAATCAAGAGTGCCAAAGAGAGTTCGAGCACAGAAAATCCTTTATGTTGACGCATATTAAGCATGTCATATCCATGTGAGTAAGACAAGATAGAGTACATCACCTTTCACTATATTAAAGATGATGCATGGAAAGCCACCGTGATCATTGCTGCACACGGTGGAGAGTTAAGTTGATTTAGGCTTATGTGCCTTGGGTCAAAGCACAAGGAGCACTTCCTATAAGTAATGTTTTACCAGTTGATATTGTAAAACTGTTTGTTTTAACCCCGTTATTCATAGCTTGGATCGCTTGCAATTTGCTATCTGCAGTGCTATCACTGAACACGAACACAGCAGAAGAGGGGTTTTGCGCAGGAATATTTATAACTTTTATTTTACTTCTACTAGCGGTACCATTTTTAAGGCTCGTTGTGAGGGTTGCACATGGTTCGGATTGGTTTCTTCCTGTAGCTGTAGCTGTAGCTGTAGCATATGCAAGTTCAACCGCTTTTAGATCACTATCTAGTTCAAGTACATCCGCGATCTTAGCTAACTCATACTCATCAATGGTCTGATTCATATAGTGAATGTCCTTATCGATACGATAAGAGCGGTGAGCTGTGCTTGCTATTTCTTGTGCTTTGGCTAGAGATGCTTTGTCTTGGATATTTCCGATTTTAGGCATAGCAAAAGTCGCTAGAATAGCAATGATGGCCACTGTGGCGATGACTTCTATAAGAGAGAAACCCTGTTGTTTTGTTTTTGCGTTCATGTTTTTTCCGTTGTATCTTAAGGTGGAATGTGTATCAGATAGAATATGTATCAAGAGGAAGGGTTTTTCCATATAAAAACGATTATAATGTTATAAATCAACTTCTTACTTGCTTTATTTTTACTGAATGTTTACATTATTTTACCTTATTTTTAAACTCCAATAAAGTATTAATTTTAATTTAGCGTCTAAAAAACATCAGAATACTCAAATTGTGATAGAGTTAGAGTACAGCATCCATCATATCCCACATAGGTAAATAGATACCTAGGGCTAAGAAGGCGACCAAGATACTCATGGCAATAATGAGTACTGGTTCTAATCGGCTTGTAAGCTGCTTTAGCTCAAAATCAAGTTCACGTTCATAGAAATCGGCGACTTCATCCAGTAAAGAAGCAAGACTTCCTGATTCCTCGCCTACAGCAATCATCTGTAAAATCATAGGTGTGAAAATACCGCTTTCGTGCGCGGACTGCGTGAGCGTGATACCTCCTTCTAGCTGTTTACGCATCGCTACGAGCTTGCTTTGTATGTAGGTGTTGTCAACCAAGTCGCTCGCAAGAGAAAGTGCTTCGGTGATAATTAATCCTGCGTTGAGCATAGTCGCTAAGCAACGACTAAAGCGTGCTAACAGAGCGCGTTTATATACTGACCCTAAAATAGGAAGGCGTATTTTATATTGATCAAAGAGATAAAGTCCTTTAGGTTGACGCACTACATAATAAAATAAGCTAACCAGCCCTACTAATGTTCCAGTAATAAAAGGGTAGAATGTGTTGATAAAGCTTGACATCTGAATTAAAGCTTGCGTTACAAGTGGTAGCTCGACACCGAGAGACATAAAAAACTGGGCAAACTTAGGAGTAATCCAAATATTCATGCCGATGAAACTGAGTACAATGATGCTTAAGACAAAGACAGGATAGCGTGTTGCACTTTTAATTTCTCTCTGGACTTCCGATTGCCTTTTGAGGTAATGGGATAAAGTTAAGAAGACTTCATCGAGCTGACCTGTATTTTCTCCCATATGGATGATGGAAATAAATAAAGTATCAAATACTTTAGGATGATTATAGAGAGCACGAGATAGTGTTTGACCTTTGATTAGCTCATGGTGTATATCATCTAGAATAATTTTGAAAGGTGCTGAGGGTGTCGTTTGCGCAATACCCTGAATTGCTAACATGATAGGCAACCCTGAATGAAGAAGAGTATACATTTGACGGGTAAAGGTTTGTAGCTCATCTTGGCTGACTTGGCTTGATATACTTCGATGAATTTGTGTGAAGAAGGTACTAGATGTTGTTTTGATCTCTAGAGGAATAATCTTTTTTTGTAAGAGCTGTTCAGATGCAGCACTGCTACTGGCAGCTTGAAGGACTCCTTCTACTTCTTCTCCTGTGATGTAGCGGCCTCGATAATTGAACTGTGGCATAATGTTTATTTTTACTCACTTAGTTAAGATGAAGAAGAACCTGTTGCATCGGCATCACTGAGCCACTGCATACCCTCAACAAGATATATTGCTTCATCTATAGTCGTTTGCCCTTGGGCTAAAAAGCTCAGAGCAGAAAGTTTCAAAGGTCGATAAGTTACACTTGATTTGGCTGCTTGAGCGAAAGCATCTGTGTCATTTTGACGTAAAGCACTGACCATAGCTTCATTCAATTCAAGTATTTCAAATACACCAATACGACCGTGATAACCAGAATAAGAGCAATATTGGCAGCCTACTCCTTTGGATAAGTGCATGGTTTCTTTGATGTCATGCGTGACTTGTTGTATCCATGCTTGCTCTGCTGGACTAGGTGTATAAGGCTTTTTACAGTGCGAGCATATTTTG
This sequence comes from Shewanellaceae bacterium UBA2521, assembly GCA_002341165.1. Lineage (GTDB taxonomy): Bacteria > Pseudomonadota > Gammaproteobacteria > Enterobacterales > Shewanellaceae > UBA2521. The sequence continues at coordinate 2,086 of DDNL01000061.1, read as the reverse complement.
CGCATTAGACGCTGCGCGAGAATCAACCGCAAGCCACTGGCAACAAGATAAGGTGCTGCGCCCATATCCAATAAACGCATAGCTGTACTGATGGAGTCATTGGTGTGCAGCGTAGAAAACACCAAGTGTCCCGTAATGGCGGCACGTAAACCAATTTCAACCGTCTCTTGATCGCGCATCTCTCCAACCATGATGACATCAGGATCATGACGTAAAGTGGCGCGTAGAACTTTAGCGAAATCTAAGCCTATCTTGTTATTGACTTGAACTTGATTAATACGTGGTAATTGATACTCAATTGGATCTTCAACAGTAATAATTTTGCGACTTTTTTTATTGAGTATATTGAGCATGCCATATAATGTTGTTGTTTTACCGCTTCCTGTTGGACCTGTGAGTAAAATCATACCATGCGCACCCGAAATGTGATGATGAATACGTTTGAGAACAGCATCGGGTACACCTGTTTTTTTCAACTCAAGTAAGCCTCCTGAGCTATCGAGTAAGCGCATCACCATAGCTTCGCCAAAGCTTAGCGGCATGGTTGAAACACGCACATCAATATTTTTTTTATTCACCTCAATATGAAAATGCCCATCCTGTGGTAACCTTTTTTCTGAGATATCCAAGTTGGCCATCAGTTTAATACGTAAAACCAGTGCCTTGGCAATACTGATCTCTGGAATAAGCATTTCTTGTAGTTGGCCATCAATACGCTGGCGAATACGCAAACAATCTTCATCTGGCTCAATATGAATGTCAGAAGCTCGCATTTTAACGGCATCGGCAAACAAAGTATTTAAGAGCTTTACGACCGTTGTTTGCTCATCTTTGATTTCAACCTGCGCTAACTCGAATGTATCCGAATTGCTGTACTCTTGTTCGAGCTGGCCAGCTATTGAAGTAATTTCTTCGGTGAGTCGGTATAAGTTTTCGATACCTTGCATCAACTCGGTTTCAGTGGTCACGACAAAATTGACTTTTCTCGGTGCAAAAAAGAGTTCAAGGTTATCTTGTACTTGTAAATCAGAAGGATCGCTTAGGGCAATGGTCACTTCATTAAGCTTTTTATCGATGACCAAAGCACGATAGCGTCTTGCTTGTACTTCAGGGAGCACTTCAACTGTGTCTGAATCGATAAACTTCTTACTGACCAGCACGAATTGTGCTTGAAGTTGCTTGGCTAAAAAGCGTCCTAGTTGTTCTTCGGAAAGAAAATTTAAAGCAATGAGGGTTTGTCCCAGCTTACGGCCGCTAATATCTTGTTCTTTGAGTGCTTGTTGTAGTTCTTTTGGGTTAATAATTTGCTCTTGTACGAGTAAGTCACCCAAGCGCATGCGCAGCTTTCTTTTCATGCATCACCTTGCAAAATTTTAAAGAGTATCTTGATTCGATCTTGCGCATATTGTTCTGTTGTATTAGACAAGTTTTTTTGTTGTATGGCTCTTTGATAAGCCATGATTGCGCGATGATATTCTTTTTGTGAATCCAGAGCAAAGGCAAAGCCAAACCACCATCGACCCTGCTGAGGCTGTAGGTGTGCGAGTTGTTTATAACTTTGAGCAGCAACATCAAATTTTTGTAATTGATGTGCTAGTTTACTTTGCAAGTGTAAATGTTGTAATCGATCTTGAGATTTAGGCTTGAGATTGATTAAAGTATTGAGTGCTTGCTGCGCACTGCCTCGGTGCATTTGCAATTTCACTAAAGTAAAGCTCATATCCCTTTGCTCTGGAAAAAGTAAGATGCCTTGCTTGAGGACTAGCTCGGCTTGATCATAATTGTTTTTCGCTATCCACAGCGTAACCAGAGCTTGACGTGTTAAATGATCATCAGGCATTGCTTGCAAAGCAGCTTGGTAAGCTTCGATAGCTTGTTCTATGTCTCCTCTTCGCTCTGCGCTTACAGCTTCTGCCACAGCGGTTTCGTTTTGCTCCTGTGGTGTCAAAATCGCTTCACTGATGTGGATGTCGGAGGCTTGTACTACAGAAGGTGCAAGCGGCTCTTGCTGACCTTGGAGCTGAGTCGTTTTAGTAAGTGTAGTGTGCTGTTTTGGATGTTTAAGTGCAACCGTGCTTGCGTTATC
>DDNL01000036.1 GCA_002341165.1 Shewanellaceae bacterium UBA2521 | reverse complement strand
AGCCCAATCATCCTTTATTGAGTGAGTGTCTTGTTTTTATTCTTCCTACTTTCTTCTAATTGACAGGCTTCAGTATATGTTAAATTGAATATAAGTAATCATACACATTAAGGAATACAATGAGAACAAAGCAAGAAATTTTTGATGAACTGGAGAGGCTTTCTGCCCAAGAAGGTTTTTGGGAAGTTGTAGTTTTTTTGTGTTGAAAAAACACTTTTATTCATTATTTTGGTGGCAAGATGGATAAGTAATCCATAGACACTCATACAATGATAAAAAATTTAGGTTTGCTCTATCTAAGATTTTGTATGATCATAAGGTGGGTGTCTTGTTTTACCTTTGAAAAATGTTGAAAAATGTTGAAAAATATTGAAAAATGAGTGAATATCTGTTTAATCATTGAAAAATGAGTGAATGTCTGTTTAATTTGTTTAATTATTTTCAATACCTTTATTCTAGAAAGATTTAAATCATGGATTACCGAACTGAAATAGATGGGCTACGTGCTCTATGCATTATGTCTGTCATCTGCTTTCATGCAAACTTTCAAATGTTCCAAGGTGGCTTTGCAGGTGTAGATGTTTTTTTTGTTATTAGTGGTTACTTGATTACTACAATTTTAATCAAGGATATAGAACAAGGGCAATTGCGCCTTGGTGTATTTTACGAGCGTCGAGTTAGGCGTATTGCTCCTGTACTTCTATGTGTTCTAACAGTTACTAGTATAGCATCGTATTGCATTTTACTTCCCCATGATCTCGAGATTTATGGTAAGAGTTTACGGTATGTCTGCGGTTTTATTTCTAACTTATTTTTTGCAAAACACACAGGTTACTTTGATACGGCGCAAGAACTCACACCTTTGTTGCATACATGGAGTTTATCGATTGAAGAACAGTTTTATGTCATCTTTCCCATTATGTTGTATGCAATACATCGTTATCGACAGCATCATATGTTGTCTATTTTGGTCGTTTTTACTCTGATAAGCCTTTTGGCCTGCCACTTTGGCTGGCAACATAAGGCTTCAGCAAAGTTTTTTTCGCTGCAAGCGCGTGCATGGGAATTGCTTATAGGTGTACTCACTGCGCTGATTACAAGGCGCTATACCGTACCCGCTAACAACTCTCTTGCTTTATTGGGGCTGGGGATGATTGTGTATGCTTTATTGGCCTATGATGCGCAAACGCCTTCGCCTAGCCTATCTATTTTAATTCCTGTGCTTGGTGCCGCCTTTGTTATTTTATTCGCGCAAAAACAGACTTGGGTTGCTCATGTGTTAAGTACACAAGCTTTAGTCAGTCTAGGGTTAATCAGTTATTCGGCTTATTTATGGCATCAGCCTTTATTTGCTTTAACACGTCGTCTATTGGGTACAAATCTTTCAACTCTGACTTGTATGGGACTTATAGCAAGCACTTTGATCCTATCTTATGTATCATGGCGTTATATTGAACAGCCTTTCCGATCGAACAAAGCGATTACGGCAAAACCTTTATTTATAGGAACCTTCATATGCTTGATTGGATTTTGTGCTTTTTCATGGTTTATAAAATATACTCACGGTGCTAAATACCGTTATCCTGATTTGCCAGCTCAACCGCAACCTTGGGCGTCTATCGAGTGTCATGGTCGAGAAAGTTTACAACGCTACCAAGATCCTTTGCAGAGCTGTTTACAACCCGATACATCCAGCCAATATACCAGCACCATTTATTTGGTAGGTGATAGTCATGCCGCGCAATTGACGTTTGCACTTGCAGCAGCTGCGGCTAAAAATCACGCACAGCTTCGCTTTATTAATACTGAAGATTCAGCCGATTACCCGCAATCCTTTTGGCGCAGGCAGGTGGAGAAGGATCGTATTTTAGACTATATCTTGCATCAAGGGCGCCCTGGTGATTGGTTGGTCACTTCATTTCATCGAGGATATTTGAATACAAAACGAGATGTGCATTTGAAGCGAGCTTATCCAATTCAACCTAACTTAAAAGCACACTTATTTGAAAGCAACCTTGCTGCGTATCTGACTAAGTTTGATCGTAAAAGTATCGATGTTTTACTCGTAAAAGATGGCCCTTTGTTATTGGAGCAGAATACCAACTTAGAAATATGCAAGTATTTACACCAACAAGGGCGATTACATCCCTGTGAACTTAATCAAGAGCAAGATCGTTATACTCGTACAAGACAATCGCGTATTTTTGATCGCTTAGCGCATCAATTTCAGCACGTCACGACACTTGATTACTTACCCGTGCTGTATCAAGATGGTACCTTTTCTCCTATTAGCGCTGAAGGGGAATATTTGATGTTTGATCGTCATCATATTACAGCAACTGCCTCCTATTTATTAACTGATACTTTTGAACAAGCCTTATTTCTTTAATGAGGAAAAAAACAGGTGGCCAACTTCACTTGACCACTACTTTGGATCAAAGTATTTATAAGTAATTCTATGACACCCATTATATTAGCTAATGAAAGGGTTTTCTTCAGAAAGCCGAAATCCATAATCTTACATGGGTGATGAAATGGACGCTCCCAAAAACAGCGTCAAGGCGCCACAATAGAGTTTCTATAACAATAAGGAGCGTCCGTAATGAAAAAAGCTACCATAAT
>DDNL01000034.1:4383-28016 GCA_002341165.1 Shewanellaceae bacterium UBA2521 | reverse complement strand
TAGAGCATCCGCCTTCTAAGCGGACGGTCGCAGGTTCGAATCCTGCCTGGCGCGCCATCTTTTCTTCAAATATTTTTTATATATAAAACCTTTCGCTCTATTTATTTCTTTTTATCTCTACTTATCCTCTAGCATCTTTAAACATGCATCTGCATTTTTGAACATCGGTACTGAACTGAACCGTGCACTTCATCATGCACTGAGTTTTTTAGTTTACTTTGATGATGTTGTTCAGTTCACGTTGAGAGCACAAGAGATCTAAAACCACCTGCAATGCGCTGGTGCTATGTTTATAATTTGAATAGATTACGTAATCCCAAACCTATCAAAAAGATGAAGCCAATGGAAAGGAATTTTTGCAGACCTGATGCTTCTAAAATGGATCTTTTGCGTGCTTTGTCGATACAATCTTCTGTACTGTTTTTTGTACAATTGCTTTTTGTCCATAGATCAGCGACATCACTTCTGATTGCTTTATCCATTGTTAGGAATGGCAAACTGTTGCTTACAGAAAGCTCTACCGCTTCTTCTAAGCAAAGTGTTGAAGTGAAAACAAGAAGATTAATTTCTTTTTCACTGCATACATATTTGGAATTATCAGCTAGCTCTTCGTAAATGTCTTGTTGCTGGTGATTATAATAATTCATGAAAAGTGATGCTGTGAGCAGTAAGCACAAAGTAGGGCGTGCAACACTCTGACCGTAATCAGCAAAAAAATCCATGCACCAATCTAAACATGAGCGCCAAAATCCGTAGCCATGTTCGTATTTGTACCATCGCTTTGCGCGGAGTTCTTGTGCATGCAGTTGAAGTGATAGTGACTTATCATTATTTGCGATAGCTTGATCTACAAGAGCACGTAATTTATGTGCTTCTTCAATATATACATCTGGTTTGTATATATTTACAACTTCTTTTAAATCACTTTTCGATCCAAAAAAATTTGCACATGAGTATACCAATAAGTAAAGAAAGGGATTCATCATTAAATATATAGCTTTTGTAATACCGAAAATGTTGTATAACAGTAAAAAAAATCCGACTAAGAATACATTAGCAATATAAAAGTATAATGATATAGGCCATTGATAATGAGGCTTGAAGTCCAGTTTTCTAATATCAATTGGCGCTCCAAAATCTGTACCCCTAAAGTCTGGTGTACAACTCAGTTTAAGTCTATTTTTAGAACAGTCATTTTTTTTTGATTCATGTGGATCCGTATAAGTGAAGTTTGGTGGACAGTCAAACTTCGAGTTGGTTATATCAAGCTTTTGACAACCCTGATATTCATCATTATTATGTAAACCTTCGTAAGTCAACTTCACAAAACTATCTTCGCACCTAACGTTTTCAAATTTTATATTTGTTCTAGCAGGTACGTCTAACGTACTATTGCTAAATATAATGTTTTCTGCATAAAAACTGTTTTCTTTAAGAAAATCGAATACCTCGAAGTCAAGATTTTTATTATCTATTTTGAAATTTTTAAATATAATATTGGATTCTTGGAATTCTATTTGTTTGTGACCTTTTGTAAAAAAAAATTTATTATAGTTTGTAATATCGTCATATATTAAGGTGGAACTTTCTTTGAATGTTGATTCAAAGAAATGGATGTCTTCTATATTTATGTCTTTAATATTTAAAGTAGATTTATTAAAATCAACAGTATCTATTTTTAAATCCATTTTCAGTTTAGTGACATCGGATTTATTGTGTGCTGCTTGTACTTTAAATCTGGAATTTTGAAAAATACTCTTCTTTATAATCACCAAGTTCTTTTCATAACAATTTTTTAAGAGATAGTTAATATTTAAATTTATAAATGTGCATTGATCATATGTGATTTGTTGTGCACATTTATGATTTTCATAATCTTCATTAATGAAAGTTTTTTCACCATCATTACGGTAATGACCTTGATTTATTTTGTTCATATTGAATCTATTGATATTCACACGATTTATATCAACATTAATTCTTTTTATACATCCCCTAATAAAGTTTATAAGGCGGGTAATTGGCATTGTTTGCAATGAATCGATATTAAATGCATTTACGTATCTATGTGGATTTATAATTTCCTCGCAAGTTTCTCCATTCTTTAACACAATTGGAGCTTGATATTGAAAGGTAAATTCTGTAACACAATAATTCTCGTGATAATTGTTAAAATCAATTTTGAGATCACAATAGACAATTTTTATATTATTTTCTTTACTAAGATCTTTAACATCATCCTTAATTTTTTTTTCTAATATTCGCATCACTTGACCCAAGTTACGCAAATTTGTGTTGTAAAAATTAATTTCCTTATAATTTTTAGAAATAGAGTATGACAGCTCTTCTTTTAGTTTCATTAAATTTTTATCATAGTCTTCGGTAAACACTTCAAACTTTCCTATGTTGTTTTTTTATGAACATAACACTAATGATGTAATAATCAATAACTTTTCTTGTTACTTATATCGGTTGAGTATTACTTCATCATGTCTTTATCTTAATATTAAAGAGCTGTTTCATTTGGCAGACGAAGTAAAATGTACAAATTATATTCTATAACAATTGTTCAATTGCTGGTGGCCTTGATCAAATTGAGCTGAGCAAGACAGCATTATTCTCTTAATTGATTGGTCATTTCCCTTGTATGTGTAGCCTTGCATTGCTTGAGTGATGCGTTTGCATTGTGAAGCCGTGATCGTGACAAAAATAATGGAGCAGGCGAGCTCTAATTCACGGATAGTGTGATCGTAATCTTTTTATTAGAGCTGCATCATATTTATCTAATTCTAGAATGGTAGCTTGTGAATATCTTATTTTTTGTGTGAACACTTTTGAGATAATATGGAAAATCAGAGACACCCACCAGATGTGTTGATTAAAAAGTTCCGCTTATCAAACCTAAATCCATTTATTTTGGTTGGGTGTCTGGCATTTATTAACCTTTCTTTCCATACATATAACCAATTAGCGTACCAAACAACACCCCCATAGAAGAGTCGAACCTATCCATAGATGCAAGTAGACTGGAAGCAATAATGACAGTAAATACGACTCCGGCTTGTAGATACTTTTCGATACGCACATGATTCAAACTTTTTTCCAATGTGTACTTTCTAAGTTCTTTGTCTTTGAGTATCGTGAGCAAAATATTGCTTACGTACTGAAAAATAGGCGCTTTTAGTATCTCATTAAAATCTAAAGATGGTTGTTCGGCTTTGACTCTTGGTGTTTCTGTTTCATCAGTGTTGAGTGACAAGACAGTTTTTTCATTCATGATGCAAATCCTTTTATTCATGGTTTATAAGAAGAAAAGATTAATCAATATTATTATTTCGACTAACCCAGAAGCCATCAGCTCAGCAATGGCTTCTGCACAAGCTAGATAGGGTCCTATTGTAAAAAATAATTCATCTATATTTACTCTCCCAGCTCCATACTTAACTGGCGCTCCCTTTTGTCTGGTGAATAAACTATTTTAGGCTTAACTCTATTGCTGACATCATGCTCTTTCCCCCGAAGGTAGATGTAAATTTCTTCACTAACAAACTCATGAAAGCATATTTTGCTTTCCTCTCCGCTCTTTGACTTTATCGAGCTGTACGTAATGTAAATTATATGATTTCCCTCGTGAGTAAAAAAATCTGTTGATGATAAAGCTTTTTCAGAAACACTCATTTTGATGGGAGAGCTAAGCTTACCTGCTTCAAGTGGTAAAAGCTCTAGCTCATGAGGCCGTGTTGTTTGTTGTCTACGTGCTTTGGATAAATCCGAGTTGATAATTTCAGTATGACGAGTTGAAATAGATAAAACTTCGAACTTTTTCGTTTTTGTTGTAGGCTCTGCTTCGGATGATATATTAGGTCTACTTGCTTCTTGAAGAATCTCTTGTTTGTTATATCGCCTACCTCCATAGTCGATAGACTCAGCGTCTATTGACGCTCTAAAAAGCTCTCTTCGTGTATTAGTAGATATTTCTATAGCTAATTTTGCTAAATCAACCAAATCACGCTTTTCATTACTTTCTTGTTCTTTCATTTTCAAATCATGGCGTAAAGCTATTTCATATTGTTTAGCGTTATAATGACAATTAACTCCGTATCCTCCTAATAAAGCAGAGGCCAATATCAAAAGCGCTGTCAGTTTGTGTTTAGGGGTCATATCGTTTGTCACTGTAGAAAATATATCAATTACACACTTGGTAATCGCTTCTAGATCTAAAGAACCCTCTGTAATAAGAAAATCTAATTTGATTTCTTTAAGCTCTTCTAGATCTTGCTTTGTAGGCTTCTTGTTGAAATCCCAATATTTGCAAAAAATATATGATTTATCTAAATACCTTTGAAAGTTGATCAAAACTTCCATCAATGTGACATTTAGTGAGTTATGATAATTAAGCCCATGTATTCTGGCATGCCATTTTAGATGTGAAAAATCTAGCTGGTAATAGTCAGTGATAACCTCCCTATCCACTAATACAAGAGCTTTAAACAACGAGTCAGCATCGGTAACTTGATATCGAGGCTGCATTTCATGATGCATATAAACATTCCTTTGTGCTTTTCGTTTAAATTACATGACTGTACTAAAAAGGTTAGTAATACTAAACCATAAATAAGTCCGCGTAAACGTACTGGGTTCTAGATAGTCAAATCTAATCGAGTGATTAACTCAGATGCACGAATTGCTTCGTAAGAATCTATAAAAATCAAGGGCGCTCCACAGTATTTCATAAGCTGCCAGAAACGCGTGCTGGTAGCTTTTATGAGCTCTAAAACTTATTGCCTTAAAATCTTTGTAAGAGTCTTGTTATGAAGGTTTAGGCAAGGCTAGTATATGTGGTCTAAGTATAATTTTTTGCAAGGACACAAAGGAATGAGTCAGAGAGTAAAGACAGATATAGATTTATCTGTTTGTAGTGAAGAAGATATAAATGCTTGGCTTCAAGCAATCAATACAAGTTTAGAGTGGATTAATTGTCATCACGTCGGCTTAGATGGTATTTCTTCAATTCTCATAATTTCTCAGCAAGATGATGATACATACCTGATTTCTTTAGATGCTGTCGCAGCGGAGGATGGATTTATGACCAACTTAGATGCGGTGCATGAGCATGAGCCTGATTATGCTCCAGCTTGTAGATTTACTTTCAGGGATGATTGTGAAAATAAGTCAGGTTTGTTGAATTGCGGTCAAATACTTCAAGAAATATTTGATTCTTTAAATGCAGATCATATCGAGCTCAAAGAGATTGAAAATTCAAAAAAAAATCATTTTCAAGTTAATAGCCTGAATTTCTTTTTTCGAGCACGAAGGTTTTTAAGCATTAGAAAAACGCGTCCTATTATAAGAGTTACTTTTAATGCGTGTAAATTGACAAATACAGATATTAATTTTGAAGATTTTTTGGATACCCATGCTCTTAGTATACATATTGAGAGGAGTGAATTTAAAAGATGTAACTTCAATGTAGATTTTAAATCTTGTGTTGTCAGTGATTCTGTATTTAGGGCATCGAGTATCCGTTTTAAGATAGGAGCAACAGCAAATCACCTAAATATTGATAGATGTAATTTTTTAGAGACCAAGCTTAGCTTTTCTAGGGGGTTCTTTTGTGATTTGAATCCAATCTCCGATCGTAAGAATGTAGAACCTGCATTAATAGACTCCTTCAATATGAAATACTGTCAATGCGATAGCCCTCCAATATTTGAAGATAATATTCTTATAGATAGTATTCCCGATATTAGGGGAACAGTCATAGATAAGCCTATAGACTTTGAGAGTTTTAATTTTAAACATAAATACACGCAGTCTCCAAGGCTTCCAAATCTAAAAAGGTTGTCGGTCAATTTATTGAAAGCGCTAGCAGTTATCATTTGTTTCTACCCTTTTATTCCATTGCTGCTTTTACTCTCTTTTATAGCTATGTTTTGTTATCTTTTTTATTTAACAATTGATTTGCAGCAGCATATACAAGCTTTGAATGATTTTATATTAAATCGGTTTAAACCAGAGGAAGGCTGCTCAGCTAAATTCCACGCATTAGCCGAGCATGCTAGAGTTCATCATTTAAAAGATGCTTATTTACTGTTTCATGCGCAAGAGCTGCGTGCAAAGCGTTGGAGTCAGATTAATGGTCATGGTGTTTTGCGATCGCTCGTGAATTGGTGGATGGATTTTTTGAGTGACTACGGTCGTAGTGTCATCCGGCCATCATTCGGTTTATTGTTATGTTTGTTCTCTTTTGCATTCCTTTATACTGTTGAAACTGAAAATACTTGCAATAACCATGATGAAACCTCTTGGCTTTCTAATTGTTGGGGACAAGCGTTTGAATATTCACTGAATAACAGTTTTCCATTTTTGAATCTTGATAAACGAGTGAATGATGATGTAAGAACTCTCGTAGAAAGACATCAGCAAAATGCAGGGAACAATCAGCTAATGACTGTCACCGCAGGCATGCAAAAACTAATTTCTTTACTCTTTTTATTTTTAATAGGCTTAGGGTTGAGAAACTTGTTCCGTCTTTAAAAAAGAAATATAAAGTACTTACTTTGTTTCTAGGTGGTAAGGCGATACACATGTATCCAATAGCTATTTATCTTCACTCGCTCAGTATGATAAAACACCACCAGCAACGCGCTGGTGGCCTGTAGGGGCTTTAAATCTTGTATCTGTTTCTGAGTCCAAGGCCTATAAGAAAGATAAAGAAAATCGACAAGAATGTTTGTACGCCTGCAACTATATCTAAAGTCAGTTGTTCGCTATGATCGAATGGTTTGACTGATTTATCAGAGCAATAGGGGCTTGCATCCGGACTAGAGCAATCATTCATGAAACTTATCATATCTTGTCTTATGAGGTTTTTACTACCAGATAAGTTTGCGACCGCATTTCGTATGACAAGAGATGTTTCATATTCGTTTGCTAACGTTTCATGGCCTCTAAAAGTATCATCGTAGTAACCAAAAGCGACGATATTAACCAAAACCAAACATGCAACGGGGCGGGCAATACTTTGACCGTAGTTACAACATAACTCTATGAGGTAATCAAGAAAGGTTGCAGTAAAACCAAACTCTCTATAACGCTTTGCTTTATGCTCAGCAGCCGTAAACTTTAACGCAAGCGCATGATCATTACTGTCTTGTGCAAGTGATTTAAGACGGCAGTATTTTGAGGCGAGTTCATCATCAACTTGTTTACATTGTTTGATGCCTTTACCTAGAACATAAAGAGATAAGCAACAACCTGATAATAAAATGATGATTTTGCTTGTGTGTGCTATTACTTTGAAAATAGGGGTGATTGCGAAGACTGAATGACTGATATCCCAGAAAAAAAAGTAAACCAATGATGCCATGATTAAAAACATGAACACAAAATCCAAATCTATATGAAAACCTTTCGTAAGAAGAATGTTCTTAATTTTTGACGATATGTCAGTAAATAGTTCTTTGAAATTAAATGTATCCTTACTCGGAGCAAGAGCTTCAAGTGTTGGTATATTTTCAATGACTGTATCACGTAAATCAATGACAGATTTTAAGCTTGTAATACAACGAAGACTTACATCAAATAGGCCTTTATACACTCCACCACGAAGGTCGAGTGTATCCAAGGTAGTATCTAAATAAAAAATGCGATTTATAAAGCAGCCCCGTAATAACAGATTTTTATCCTCAAAATCACACCCATTAAAATTCAAATCATCTAAAGAAATGCTGTGAAATATAAATTTTTTGAGAAACATGATATCTATGAATAACATTGTGCTGTTGTTTCCACGTATGTCATGAACATTTAATGTAAGATAGTGCTTAGCTTTACGTGTATCGCCACAAACTAAAATTGTATCTAGTAGAGTAATGTTGTGGAGCGTAAGCTTATCGTGCTTTTTTAGTAGATTTAGCGTAAATTTTGATTTATCAAAAATGCAGTCGTTGAATGACCAGTCTATGTTTGCGCATGAAGAATTTAAATCCTCAGAGCGAACGTAACCTATGATTGTTTTGGTGAATGTAACTCTACTAAAAGATAAAACACACTCTTGATTACTAGAACAGACACCACGCTTCACCATTATAGCGCTACTTTCAGTAAACGTTGTATAACTTAGTATAATGACATTAGTGGCATCATCCACAAAACAACTTTTCAACTCCGAATACTCTATTTTTACTATCCTTTGAATATTTTCATTAAGAACAAGATCTTTTTTGACATTGCAGTGCAATATTTCTACTGTGTTGTTTGTTTTTGAGCCTAAGATCTTTAAACTTTCATTAAATTTACTTTCGTTAAGAATCAGCGAGTTTTTTATTGAACTTTTATTTATATAAAAATCTCGCTTAAAATCTGATCTATCAAAAATAATATTTTCTATTTTTGTATCTTCTATACATACATAACCAGCAAATTCGCAACGGATGAATGCTAATTTAATGTCACTATCAGTTTTAATTGTGACGTCAGATTTGAATGTAACACAACTAAAAAGAACCTCTAAAGTGTCATTATCTGGATTAGAAAACTTGGTATCTTGAAACGAGACTGCACCGCTAGGAAAATTATAGCTTCTAAAACTTACGGTATTCTTCTTTTGTGACTGGCCTGTATTGTTGCTGTTTGCTTCAAAAGTGGTCCCATCAAGTATCATGTTGTTATAATTAAATATTTCTACATAAAGATTCCAAATATCACGGTTTTTAAAAAGCCAATTAAAAAAAATGGGAGCTGGCTGATCAAATTTGAAGTAAGTGAAATGGTCGATAAGTTCTTCGCTTTTTTTATCTATATTTCTATACCAATTTTCAATTTTTTCAATAAAAAATGTATCTAATGACAAAGTGCTTTCTCTATTCAGTTTATGGATTTTAATGTGCATAATCGTATCAGATTGCAACCTAGATTATCAAAATCAAGTGCTTGTTCCGAAAATGCAGGCTTTATAAAAGTAGGTCATAGTTGCAGTCATAGAAAAGCAGCTATGAAGCCACAGCATATATTTTAGACACTCTTATGAAGAACCTCTGACGAAAGTAGACCCAAAAGTTGACCTTATTTACTGTATTTTAAACAATGTTTAAAATAATATTTTTTAAACAGTAACTTACCCCTGTATAACCTTGCTACAAGTGTCCTTGTATTGCCTATATATGGTCACAAGTGTATATTCAAACTTGACTTGAAACTTGACCTTAAGTAGGTGAGCCATCAGCGTTTGATTTCATAGCAAAATGCGGATATGAAGTTTAGATCGTGTTTTATGACTTAAATAAAAAGAGAAGACTTACATAAACTTCTGCTTATGTAAGTCTTTTGAGTGTCAATCTTTGGGATTTAATTGTTCGCTTTTTCCGTGACTTGGTGGATTTTTAATTCATGCGTCATTTCGTCATGTGTAATCTCAACCAAGTTTAGTGATTGATTTGCGGCTCCCTCAGTTGTATGGGATATTTTGATACCATTTTTAGGTATGCGTATCTTCGCATCGTTAGTTTTGGGTTTCGTCCACGTGAATAGGACCTCTGTACCATGGTAGCGAATAATTTTATTACGATAACTTTCTTCTAGGCCATACCAGCCAATATCTTTTTTTTGAGAATCCACATTATTTTTTAATACCTTTAAGGTTTCTTCCATAGCTAATTTTTTAATCTGGTCAGATGTATTAGAAGATATAGCGTGATCTCGAAGAGCCTGAGTTTGAAAGTTATATGTAAACCAGTTGTAGTCTTGGTAGCCTACTGTTGCAATAGGTTGGAATGTAATAAGATCTTTGACGATGTTTTGGTTGTTCTCATCTTTATCATATATATCACAATCCTTATTGTTATATTCTTTATAACAGGGGTACAGAGTTCTTGTGGGAGCGAGTTCTATTGCTCCTTGACGGTTTATCGTGATACTACCTGATTTCCATGAGCTCATGTCATCTGAATTATCACTAAAGCCCCATTTTGTTGATGAGACATATTCAGTATTGCTTAGCATGATACCACGCAGATAATAGGCAGTTTGAGATTGGTTATAGCTTAAAGTGTTATAGGCTTTATTATTGAGTGTTGTATACACTTCAATAAAAATTTTCTGGTGCTTCGTTTTATATGGAACAAAATAAAAGACAATTGGGTGCTTGGTTCCATTAGAGTCTTGAACCACTAAGTCTTCATGTGCAATACGATAGCTTTTGTATTTATTAGGCGCAAAATCTTGAACTCTCTGACTCAAAAGGGGTAAATTTTTATAGACCTCTGCAAATGCAAAACTTAGAGGTATCTTGATTCTTGTTTTTCGAATAAACTTAGTCGGATCTTGAGGTATGCCTAGATGTTTTTCTTCAACTGTCTGTGTGTAGTCAACATCTACCGTAATATTTTGTTGGTTTTCATTTTGTTCTTGTTTGCCGCCTCCTGTGCCATCACCACCACGAGTGCCTCCAGGGCCATCACCAATGTTGGCTAAATTAGCTGCAGGACTACCGTTACTGTTATCAGAGCAAGCAGTCATAAAAAATAGGCTCCCTAAAATAAGGTATAGAGGTAAGCTTTTTTTTATAGTGTGGTGTTGATTATTTTTTATCATCATAAATTCACTTAGAGTTACTGTTATAGTAATGCTATGCAATATGAATGCCTAAAGCATAAAAGTCGTATTTTTATGTGCTATGGCAAAAGGATTATAAATTGATGATCTGCGCTTGTTTGACAGCGAGAAAAGAAATGAGACTTACATAAATGTATAGCTTATGTAAGTCTCTTTTTTTTAGTCTTCAGAGACGTTTTGTACTTCCAGAACTGCATCTATTGCCGCGTGTGTTATGGCCACTGGAGTGGGTGAATCATTTGTTACACCTTCAGTAGCATGCGATATTTTAATGCTATTTTCAGGTATTCTGATATGGTCATCCGGATTGTTGGTGACATTTTTCCAACTGAATTGAACTTCTGTACCATGATAGCGGATAATTTGATTACGCACACTTACATCTAGACCGCGCCAACCGATATCTTTTGCGCCACTGCTCACGTTAGCTTTTAATTCATCTAATGTTTCTGCAGTAGCAGCCTGTTTTTGCGCTTCAGTTGGATTCTCTATGATGCCAGAGTCTCCAGGTGCAGTAGAGAGTCCAGGTGTCTTGAACTCGTACGTAAGCCAATTGTAATCTTGATAACCTACCGTTGCAATGGGTTGTAGCTTTAATTTGTCATACATGAGGTTTGTTGCATTCGATGCTAATGTATCGCAGTCTGTTCCTGAATATGCACTATAGCAGGGGTGTTTTGTGTACGAAGGCGTTATGCTGAGTTCATTTGCGCTGGAGTCGACCGCAATACCTCCAGGTTTCCATGTAGGTATCTCATTTAGTTCATTGCTATTGCTAAAGCCCCATTTTTCGGATGATTGGTGCTCTACGGCAGGAGTTCCAGGTGTCACGGGACCACGTAGATAATATGCAGTGTGAGACTGGTTATAACTCAAAGCATTGTATGCTTTGTTATTCAGTGTCACATAAACATCAAAGCTGAGCTTGGTATTGGTTTCTTTGTATGGAAAAAAATAAAAGACAATTGGATGATTGTTTCCAGCGGAATCTTGAACCACTAAATTTGGAGCCGCAATGCTGTAGCTGTTGTGTACATTGGGTGCAAAATTTGAAATGGTAGCAGTAGCAGTTACTGCACTCAATATTTGAGTCTCGTTGAATTCTAGAGGTATCTCTATCCTTGTTGTACGAATGAGTGTGGTGGGATCTATTGGAAGGCCTATATTGGCTTCGTCGACTGCCTGCTTATAATCAACGTCAACAGTAATGTTATTACCACTGCCATCATCTACTACTTCGCCGCCCCCGGTGCCATCACCGCCGCTTGTACCGCCAGGACCATCGCCAATGTCAACAACGTCGTCATTACCACTGTTATCGTTTTGTAAACTACTGGTAGCTTCTTCGGTACTCCCGTCACTCGAATCCTCAGAACAAGCTGTACTGAAAAGCATGGTTAATAAAAAAAGGTAAGCTGTTAAATATTTCATAGTAGCTCCGACTGTGGTTATTGCGTCATGGTGAATGGTTTATTTTGTTGCAATCTTCATTCCATATTTGATTTATGTATGGCATATAAAGTCTTCGTCTTGTTGTATACATGGCAAATATAGTGCTTTGATCATGACAGCTACGAATATAGAGTCTCATATGCTGCGCTGAGATGAGCTGTATTGGAGATAAATTCTGGGCTTAGCTTACTTTATTCTTATTTCATTCTTATTAGGTTTTATTTAGTGAACATATCGAACGCGTTTATGCGTGACATAGCCTTTGCTAAATATTTTTTTATTTTCGCTATTTTTGTAATGAAAAAGGTTCCAGTCGCTCATCCATCCACCTGGATGAGGTACCCAATTTCTACCAAAAGATATCAGAATTAATGGAGCCTGCAACTTAATTTATCCATGGCTTGATATCATTGCACTTAAATAGATGCAGGTGACTGTTTCTTTCGAAAGAGTCACCGCTTTCGCTTTTTTTCTTTGCATTTTTCTTTGCATTTTTCTTTCAATATTATTCTTTGCTTATATTGCTTATATTTTGGATTAGGATCTTCTGTTCACTCTATCTTTCCCTCTTTATCTGCTTAAGATTCAATGTTGATGCAGAACAAGTTGCTTAAAATAAAGATATTGGCTTTTCATTTTTACAGGAGTAATAAGCATGAAGCATTCCGATACCTCTAAGCGTAAACCGAGTTTAAAAAATTATCAGATGATCGAGGGTGACAAGCAAGGTAATGTACTGAAAGGTCAATCGAGTCAAGATCAAATTTATGGTTACAGCGGTCATGACACGATTCGAGGTGGATTAGGTCATGATTATATTCATGGTGGGAAAGGTTATGACACAATCAAAGATCGTCATGGCGATGAGTTATATCAGTTTAATTTTGATGATGAGCAAGATCTTATTTCGGATAAGCAAGGATACGATAAGGTACTTTTTGGTCAAGGTATTAAACATAGCAACGTGAAGTTTGTCGAAAATGAATTAGGCGATTTAGTGATATTGTTGGTAGATAATAAAACACGCATGACCGGAGATCAATTAACGATATCGCAGGCTTTTACTCGAGATAACCAACGCATTGAAGAATTTGTCTTTGAAAAAGATGCGACTTTGCTCTGGGATGATGTCATAGAAATGACGCAACAGCAGGATATGGCTGCTCTATCTGTGGAGACGATTAAAATGCGTAGCATGCCTGCTTCGCCTTTAGGTCAAGTTAAGGAAGGCACAGATCAAACGGATATCTTGCAAGGTACACCTTATCCTGATGAGCTCAAAGGTTTAGCAGGTCACGATTTAATTCATGGCTTTCACGGCGATGATAAGTTATATGGTGGTGCAGGTGACGATGTTATTGAAGCGAACTATGGCAACAATCTCATTCATGGTGGCGAGGGAAATGATGTGTTGATTATCGGTTACGGTCATAACCATATTTCAGGAGATGCCGGTAACGATATAATTCGTATACGTAATACGCCAGAAATACAAAAGTTTTATCGTAATTTTATTGTAGGCGGCTTAGGGCAAGATCTGATGGAATCGGGTTATAGTCGTGATACCTATTTATTTCATGCAGGCGATGGCGTAGATACAATAGAAGATACAGGTGGCATTGACCAAATTATTTTTGGTGAGGGTATTGCTCCTGAACATCTACAGGTAACGTTGACAAAAAAGCCGTCTCGTTCATCTTCATGGGCATATTATAGCTTACTCTTACAACTCAAAAATGATGATGCGATATCGATTCTTCTGATGCGATTGCGTAAAGAACGCTTGCATAAAATGAACTTTCAAAAATGGATATTGAATCAAAGGCATAAAATAGAACAAGTTGTTTTTCATACAGGTGAAATATTAACATGGTCAGATCTGATTCAACGCAGTCAAAGTATATACGGAACGGAGAAAGATGATGTGTTAGTCGGTCACATGGGAGCAACGCAATTTTTTTCAGGGAAAGGACAGGATCATATTCAAGCACGCGGTGTAAAGAATAGATTTCATTTTGATCGGGGTGATGGCCACCTTGTGATACAAGGCCAAGGTACTATTGAATTAGGGCAGGGCATTTTGCCTGAACATATAAGGATTGTGAAACCTTTAGTCAAAGGAGCGCTACAAGAGCAGCATGCAATGTTGCGCTTGCTGGTGATGGATCCTCATGGAAATGATATCGGTGACTTGATTCAGCTAAAAACATTTTATCAAAAGGGGTCACCTCGAACATTGCGCTTTGCCAATGGAGCAGAGCAAGACTTATCGTTCATCTGGAGAACAGGTATTAGAATGTTAGGTACGACTGGGTCTGATCACATTGAAGTTGTCGAGCCCGAGAGCTTTGTGAAGTCATGTAATTACAGTTTGCTAGGTGGAAAAGGGGACGATGCGCTTGTTGGTGCTTTATACGGACATAATATTTTCAACGGAGGACAAGGTCGAGATCATTTACAAGGTGGCTATGAAAGAGATACTTATATTTTTAACAGAGGCGATGGCGTTGACGAAATAAATGAAAAAAGTGGAAAAAATGATATTTATTTTGGTCAGGGAATTTTGCCAGAACATATCACATTAGAGCGCTTTCAATCTGATTTATATATTTATTATCACCCTGAAGCTGTAGAGCAAGATAAAATCATTGTGCATCAATTTTTTGACTCCGAAGATTATTTTATTGATCATTTTTATTTTTCCAATGATACGTTAATTCAATTTAATTTATCTGCTCCCAACTTACTTACCATTGAAGGCTCTGCTGATAATGATTACCTTTATGGTCATCACTTAGATGAGACGCTTATAGGCGGCAAAGGACAAGATCATCTTTTTGGTGGCAAGGGGAATGATACCTATCTGTATCACCAAGGAGACGGGAAGGATGTGATTTACGATCAAGGTGATACCTTATCTAGTCGAGATAGAATTCTTTTCGGCCAAGATATTTCTGTGGATCAAGTCTCACAGGAGCTTCGTGGCGCTTCT
Organism: Shewanellaceae bacterium UBA2521; assembly: GCA_002341165.1. Lineage (GTDB taxonomy): Bacteria > Pseudomonadota > Gammaproteobacteria > Enterobacterales > Shewanellaceae > UBA2521. The sequence continues at coordinate 12,958 of DDNL01000034.1, read as the reverse complement.
ATCACTTTATATGTAGGTAAAAAAGAAGAGGGTAATCAGATTTATATTCAATCTGCTTTAGAGCCTGATGGGGTGATAGAGATAGTCGAGTTTGCCGATGGCACTTCTGTAAGCCCTCTTGAATTACCTGAGTATGATGAGAAATATACAGGTCTCACGCAGGCTATGAGTAGTTTTGAGAAAAAGGTCGTGCAAGACGCTCCGTTATCTTTAGGTACTCAGACAGTATTGCCAGCTTTCACACCACAACACATGTATATAGATCATTAAATAATATATGTATTGTGATCTCTAGAAGCATATATGTTTTATTTTTTATGTTACTTATTGAATATAGAAACTTTTCGCATATGCTGTATCGATTTACTTTTTCTATCTGCTTTAGGTGGTATAAACTTGCTACAAGCTGGTCTTATTATCTTTTATATGCGCTTGATCGTCATCACGTCAGCAAAGTGGTGTTGTATCATAAGATATAATGTATGTTCCATAGACATGGAATAACTTATATTGAGACCTGAAAACAAGCATACCTCAAGGACTCATTGATCTCTATTTATTGTACTCTACTTTGCATTATGGGTATTTGGATCAACAAAAAATATGATCAATGTGAGCCTTGTTGTGTTAGGCATGCATCATGCTTTTGATATCGCAATGGTGGATGCCGATAGAGCGCATCAGGCTCATGAATGAGAACAAATTATGTTTAAATCTCGATTTTTTTTAGGGGTGATGTGTTTGTTGTCTTGGAAAGTGGTTTCAGCACATCCTCTAGCCTTGCATCAGTCTTCTGTGGCACTTTTTGATACACTTGAACCTATCATAGGTTGCCACGAACTGTTTGAAAGAAGTGATTTATACCGTGATGAAATGGAGTGTTATCAATTTACGGCACCTAAAGATTATCAACAGCCTGATGGAGAGCTGGTTCATTTATTTTTTAGTCTCCATCGAGCGCGTCATCCACAGCATAAAATAGGTACGTTATGGGTGAACTTTGGTGGCCCTGGTTTGAGCTCATCAGGTTTATTGTTAGATTTTCTTGAGGGTTTACCCCAAGAGCTTATCGATCAGTTTGATATTATTGGATTAGATCCTCGAGGTACAGGCTACAGTAGTTTTGCTGAAGAATTTAATGTGTGTACAGGGCATAAATTGAAGCCCAATAGTGTGCAGTGTGATGCAAATCAATTTGATTTTACTTCTTTTATGGGAACTCAGACCTTAGTCAAAGATATGGATCGCTTAAGGCAAATCTTAGGTGCAGAAAAAATTAATTTTATTGGATACTCATACGGTACTCTTGCTGGTGCTTTGTATTTGAAACAGTACCCAGAGCACAGTCGCGCTTTTGTTTTTGATTCTCCTATGTCGCCCTTTAGCACGAACAGTTTGGAAATCAAGCACATGATGCAAACAACGCTGAAGCGCAATACCGAGTACGTTTTATCTCAAATTTGTAAGATGCGCCTTCATGATCAACTCTGCAATCTGTTTATAGATTTGAATAATGATGAGCAGTTCTCAGAAACCTATCGAAATGCAGTTGTTGCGTATTATCATTATCCTTTAGTCATTAGAGATTTTTTATCTTTTGTACTTTCTTATCAAGATAGCGTAACACTTGATCAAGACACTTATGCTGTAGAACAAGATGCGTCTATATCATTCAAGGATCAAGAGGTCTTTTGGAAGCAGTTCGCATATGATTTAATTACGAGAGTTTTGTATTTACCTAATATCGATATACGTCAACCTGATCAAAAAGAGTGGGCGATACATTTATTTGTGATGTTTTATTGGTTCAATGAGCATATTGAACGCACTCAAATGGAAGTCTTTATAAGACTTGTGATAGAAACATTGGACACTTATGAAGATATATATCAGTCGGGTTATCAACTCAATACTGCTCAAGATGCTATATTGTGCACGGATCAATGGATGACTAAACCTTTACCTGACTCTGTATCTTGGAGTCTGCCAAAGTGGGATATATTTGACGTCAACAAATTGGGTTCTTTGCTGTGCCAAGATTGGTCAAACGTCGCTGATCCTGTGTCAGATATAGGTAGTAAGCATCCTGTTTTAATCATTGGTAATGAATACGATTTCGCCACGCCTAGTTTTTGGTACAAGCAGATGAAATCTGTATTTCCTCAAGGGTACTATCTTTGGATTCAAGAAAGTATTGAGCACAGCTATATTTTTAAGGGGCGTCATATCACTGATCTGTTTCAGGTCGCACCTCCTGCATCGCTTGATCAGTTTGATTTGGTCGATCAATATGTGACGGATTATTTATTACATCTTGATCGGGGGAAGATGAAGTATTTAGAGGGTATGCAAGGACAAGAAATGAGTTTCTCTTATCAACTTCCAGCGTCTTTAGCTTTTGATAAAAAAACATTTTTTAAGAAGCTTGGAGATATTTGGCAAGGTAAATTAAGCGTAATGCAAGATACGGCTTTTCATGAGTAAGCTTTAAAGAGGTGGTTGTTGAGACTTTTATCCATGTAGAAGTCTCAACCTATTTATATACAATGCAGGATGAAGTTTAAGGTCTAATACGAGCAAAGATAAGTTTTTGCTGCTGCTGGCCTAGCAAGTTTTTGAAGTCTTTAATGCCTACGAAGCGATAATAAGAAGTCGGTAAAGGACTGTTCTCAGCATAAAAGGTATCGGCTTCTCGTTCTATCATGATAAGAGTCGAGTTATAGCGATCATGTAAGCTTTTAAACGCCACATAGTCGGTCAAAATATTTTCTACCTGAAAGTATTCTTGTTCGCTGGGTAAAATAAGTAGCTTTTTGGCTTCACTTTGGCTGATTTTACCTTGAGCTAACATATTTTGGAGTTTTCCAATACCACGCTGCATTCTCTTAAATCCAAGTGCTTGGGCAACAAGACGGTCTTGCTCTTGCGGGTTATCTGCCTTAGTAGTGTGACTTGAATAGTTTGGTTTGCGATAGCTTATTTTCGGCTTAGGCTTAGGCAAATGTGGCGCTATAATCGCATTACAGCGATTGACTAAATCTGGATAAGCATCAGGATCTACAGCTTGTGCTGGTGCTAAACTTTGTTGATAACGTAATGCATAAGTTTGCTTTTTTTTCGGATCGTTGGTTGCATTGATCATAGCGATACTGCTACGGCAAACGCGATCGACTTCGTTGTAAAGTTTGTCAATTCTTTTTTGTCCAGTCTCTTGTTTGACGTGGGCAAATGATAATGTACTACTGTAACATAAAAGCAGCATGGACATCGTTTTAATTTGGCGGCAATAAAACATTTCTGATTCCTTACTATAGTTTTAATAATGCATACTCTTATTATCTCTTGTTATCAATTGAACTGCAAACATTTTGTTTTTTCTTTAGATATACTGAGATTTTTTATTTTTATTTTCAATTTTATTTTTTTATTTAACTTTAATTTTTTTATGTTTGTATAGAGCTTATTTTATCTTTATATAAGGCCACATTGGTGGCCTTTATTATTTTTTTGAGTTTACCTAAGTTGACACTCTTCTACACGATGGTGTGCGATAGCTTGTACGGCTTCTCTTTTTGATAGGAGTGGAGGATCGACTTCAGCGAGCGTAATTTTATTTTGATAGAGTCCAAATTCGTATTTTTGTTGATTGACTACTTGGTAGTACTTATCCTTTGCGACAACGAGAAAATCAATGTTTCCAGGTTCATCTTGAAAAGATGAAATAGGTGTGTTGATATGCATTTTAGTATTAATTTCTAATAAAATGACTTCTTCTCCTTGTTGAAGGTTTTCTGTGAGCGTTGCGAATTTGGTGCTTGTCTGTAGTGGGTGTCCAGGCGTGATGAAATAAGGCTCAAAAGTAAAAACTTTATTTGTGAGTGTTGGGATATCTGCTTTAGAGACGACAACAGGGTAGTACAGGTTAGATCGATAAGGTGGCATTTTATCCGAAATGTTTTTTAATATATTGACGTCTACCTCGTTCTCGAATAAAGGTGAGTTTGCTTTCGCCATCACAGCATCAGTTTTTAATTCGTATTGATGAATAGCTTCTTTTATATAATTTGTTTCAGTCATATTAAGATGGGTATATTTTTGCGTTTCCCATGTATCGAGTTCTTGCGCTGCTTGTAACAAGTTGGCGCTTGAGTTGTATTCATTGGTTTTGTACCAAGGGTATAAAGGTTCTTCTCTTTTTAGTTCTAAGATATTATCAAATAAAACAGGCGTGTTGATGTATTTAGCATTGAATTCCTCCGGTAGACGACCACTTGACATGATACTGCTGTCATCCACACTTCTGTGAGATCTTGTTTCGACTTCTGCTTGTAGGCTTGTATCATTGATATGGTGAGAGTCATATTGGATATTATATTCAGATCTTACGGTAGTATATGCCCACTTAACAGGAAATATAGTAGCTCCTATAACACTTAAGATTAAGTATGTTGTTCTGTAGGTATACTTACGATTGTGTGGATTGAAGTAGAGTTTGGATGAGCCAAAAAAAAACAAAGGAGGGTGAACTAGGCGTATTTTGAATGGTTTATGTGCTAAGTAGATCATGAATTAGTTCCTTTTATGAGTGAGACAACTTCACAAATTACTTATGTTCTGAATAGGGGCGCATTTATTATTTTAGTTAATTTCATAGCATTAGGTGCGAAGTTCTTTGATTTTTTCCATGAAAGGGGCAGGTCAAATTCCGATCAAAAAATCTGATGTGATGTGGAATAAGAGCAGCTTTTGATGACTGAGTAAACTTAACTTGATCAATTAATTCTGCATAAATCTATTTTTGGTTAAGCCAAAATGTACACATAGATCTTGTGAAGAGCTGTAATATTGATCCTTATTTGATAATTATAAAATCAAAACAAGTAATTTTTATTTAAATGTTGTAATGAGATATGTTGTTCCTTTTTTTGCTCTATTTTAGATCTGTGAGTAGCACGAGTTGATTACAATATATTTACTTCAAATAGGGTATTGAATACAGTGCATAAACGTTTTGGTTGAGCATATTCAGTGTCACGTGCTCACTGCTTTGGGCGAGTGTGACGAGGTTGTAGTAAGTAGCAGGTGAAAGTTTATATCTGATACATAAGTGTATAAGATATAGATCATGTATTGAGAGCGGAAGAGACGGAGTTACCTTGTCGTGTTAGCTCATAACATAAGATAATGTAAAGAGTCAGAGTGTTCTTGAGTCGCTTGCGGTAAGCTGTTGGAGTCTCTTGAGCATGAGCCAAGGGTGTTGTTATATTTGGTAATATGTTCCGCAAGGTGCACGGTAGGCGAGGATAATTGTATCAGCGAGCCGATAGAAAGATTACGATGATTGATGCTGTTCAGTGTATTGCAGTCCATGTATTTCATGTGGAGCCTATTCCTTTAGTTCACCGAGAAAAATCCCATCTTAACACGAAAAAAATAGATCTGAAATGAGAAAGCATTCTTTTTTATCATATTCAAACAATAAGAAATGTGAAACAAGCTGCATTTGCTTGAAAAATAATCATTTAGGCTTGGCTTTAATGGTAAACTAAGTGAATTGATTTCAGAGCTCTATGTATAGAGTTGTTTTATTTAGGTTTGTATATGAAGGAAAAAATATGAAAAGCTATACACAACTTATTGATGGTTATAAAGCATTTCGTGAAGACTATCATAGCGCGTCTTTTACGACTTATCGTAAGCAAGCTGCTGTAGGACAACAACCTAAAACTATGGTGATCAGCTGTAGCGATTCGAGAATTAATGCAGCGATCATGACACAGGCTGAATTAGGCGATCTATTTCTTGTGAGTAATGTGGCGAATATTGTGCCTTCTTATGAGCAGTCGCACATTGAATATGGTACGATTTCAGCGATTGAGTATGCCGTCAAACATCTGAAAGTTCAGGATATCATCATTATGGGACACAGTAATTGTGGTGGTGTGAGAACCTTGTTTAAAGATATTTCAGAAGATCAGGGTGGTTTTGATTATATTAGACCTTGGGTTTCTCCACTTGTAAAAGTTAAAGATCGTATTGTCCAAGGCATGCACAATGCAACAGATGATGAAAAAATACAAGCTTGTGAGCAAGGCTGTATTGTCAACTCATTAAATAACTTAGCTGCTTATCCTTATGTAAAAGAAGCTGTAGCGGATAAGAGATTAAATTTACATGCATGGTATTTCAATTTAGCTGATTCTGAGCTTTATGAGTACCAAACTCAAACGAATCAATTTGTACCTATTCGCTAGTCTTTTTATAAAGGTAGAAAAGTTAAAAGTGAGCTTATACTTTACGCTTATTTATTTTTTAGATAAGCATCATTTAATATTTAAATTAAAGTTTAGTGTTTAACTTTTCTTATTTACCAGAGCTCATGGTCACTTTATTATCAGAGCAAACCTATCTTATATATATCAAAGTTCAACTCACTTGCGAGAACCTTTATAACTTGCATATAATATCGCATTTTTGAGTCGGTAAAGAATAACGCATTATATGCAAAACATTATTTATATTTTTGACCTTTTTGGTACAGCTATTTTTGCTTTAACAGGTGTGTTGGCAGGCTTCAAACATAGAATGGATCCTTTTGGCATACTGGTGTTAGCTATTGTCACTGCTGTGGGAGGAGGCACAACCCGAGATATTATTTTGGGCGTGACGCCTGTTTTTTGGTTAAGTGACTCTAACTATCTCTGGATGATTTCCATTACTGTTTTACTTAGCCTTGTGATGATCAGAGAATCCAAGCAAGCAAGATTATCTTTATTACAATTTGCAGACGCATTTGGTTTGGCTCTGTTTACCATGATCGGTGCAGACAAAGCATTAATGCTTGGTTACTCATGGAACATTGCTATTTTCATGGGAGTGTTAACCGGCGTTGGAGGCGGTATTATGCGAGATGTGTTATGTCGGCGCATACCTCTAGTATTGCAAAAAGAAGTGTATGCAACAGCAGCTCTGATAGGCGCATTAGTCTATAGCAGCGGATTTTATTTAGGTTTATCTGCACAGTTGAGCGCAATATGCTCCATTTCAACTACATTAGCAATACGCTTAGCTGCTATTTATTGGCAAATGTCTTTACCTATTTTAAATTCGAGGTATTAAAATAGGAAAGCATCGCATAAAACAGTTTATTCTATGTCTAATGGATCCGGAGATAAAATAACACCGGTACTGTCTGCATAGATATGATCTTCAGGTAAGAAGGTAACACCACCAAAGTTTACAGGTATATCGACTTCGCCGATTTCGTTTCTGTCTGCACTCACAGGAATGGAAGCGATAGCCTGAATACCTATGTCGAGTTGTTCGAGTGCTTCAACATCTCTCACGCAGCCATACACTATAATGCCTTCCCAGTTGTTATTGAGTGCAAGTTCGGCAAGCTCACCATCAATGAGTGCGCGCCTTAGCGATCCGCCACCGTCAATAAGTAACACTTTGCCGAGCCCATCTTGTGATAAGGCTGTATGTACTTGACCATTGTTTTCAAAACATTTAATAGTTGTTACGATGCCGCCAAAGGATAAGCGCCCACCAAAGCTGGCCATCATAGGCTCTAAGACATCGACTCTATCTAAATAGATATCACATAACTGTGAGGTGTTGTAATGCATGATTGATCTCCTTTGATATAAAAATCTACCCATCAAAGAGCGTTTTTATTTTGTATAACAAACAAGAGTGTATCAAAAAAATACAAAGAGTTACGTTTTTTTTTGAAATTTTTTTATATAAGTGACGCGAAGAGGAATACGCTCTGACCGAGATCCTTGTGATTTTTTTACTCGATCGAGGTAGTTTTGCCATAAATGATGCTGGTGACGTGCTAAGTAAGCTAAATAATCCCAAGAATAAAGCCCCGTGCCATGACCATCATCAAACTGAATACGTAATGCGTAATGTCCTACCGCTTCGATGGCTGAGATACTGATATTTTGTTTATGCAATACAGGGTTTGATTGACTTTTAACATCTGCTGAAGGCGAGTAGACACGTAAAAACTCAAAGCTGAAATGAGCTGTGTCTTGCTCAGCAAAAGTCACGACAAGACGCCGTGACTTTTTTTGTAGTTCAAGGTGTGTAACACGCACTGGTTATACTACGCCGTATATCTTCTGAGAATTAAAGAATGAAGCGGCTTAGATCTTCGTCTTCAACGAATGTATCTAAGTGACGATTCACATATGCTGTATCAATGACGATCTTCTCTCCAGAGCGATCACTGGCTTCATAAGAAATGGACTCAATGAGGCGCTCCATCACTGTATGTAGACGACGTGCACCAATATTCTCTGTGCGCTCATTGACTTGCCATGCAGCTTGAGCGATGTGCTCAATACCATCTTGAGTAAACTCAATATTCACATTTTCTGTTTGCATGAGGGCGATTTGTTGCTCAGTCAGAGAATGGTTGGGTTCTGTCAGAATACGCTGAAAATCCTTAGATGAAAGGGCTTCAAGTTCAACACGAATCGGCAGACGACCTTGTAGTTCAGGAATCAGGTCAGAAGGCTTTGACATCTGAAAAGCACCTGAAGCAATGAACAGAATATGATCT
>DDNL01000034.1:0-4077 GCA_002341165.1 Shewanellaceae bacterium UBA2521 | reverse complement strand
TGAACAGAATATGATCTGTTTTGACCATACCATGTTTGGTATTAACTGTTGAGCCTTCAACAAGAGGCAATAGATCGCGTTGTACACCTTCTCTTGATACGTCTGGACCTGATGCATCGGAACGACGGCAGATCTTGTCGACTTCATCTAAAAAGACAATGCCATGTTGCTCAACCAGATCGATAGCTTTATCTTTGATCTCTTCTTGGTTGACGAGCTTTGCGGCTTCTTCTTCAGTAGCTGCTTTGAGTGCTTCTTTAATTTGAATTTTCTTACGCTTAGTTTGTTGTTGACCTAAGTTTTGAAACATATTTTGGAGCTGTGAAGTCATGTCTTCCATACCAGGAGGTGCCATGATTTCTAGACCGACTTGAGGTTGTGCTAAATCAATTTCGATTTCTTTGTCATCGAGCTTTCCTTCACGCAGCTTTTTACGGAAAATTTGACGTGAACCTTGATCTGTATGCTCTTCATCTTGACCAAAACTGTCTTTTGCCTTAGGCAGCAAAATATCTAAGATACGCTCTTCAGCTGCTTCTTGAGCACGGAACTGATGTTTTTCCATCTCAGATTCGCGTGTCATTTTTAGAGCTACATCGGTTAAGTCGCGAATGATTTGCTCTACTTCTTTACCTACATAACCCACTTCAGTGAATTTGGTGGCTTCGACCTTAATAAAAGGTGCTTGTGCAAGCTTGGCTAGACGCCTTGCTATTTCTGTTTTACCTACACCTGTAGGACCTATCATGAGAATATTTTTAGGCGTTACTTCCTGACGTAATGCTGGCTCTAACTGCATACGACGCCAACGGTTACGCAAAGCGATTGCAACGGCGCGTTTTGCTTTGTCTTGACCGATGATATGTTGGTCGAGTTCGTGGACAATTTCTCTTGGGGTCATGTTTGACATAATATATACCGCTTTTTAATAAGTGAGTTGATCGATAGTGTGATGATGGTTGGTAAAAACACAAATATCGCCTGCGATAGTGAGTGCTTTCTCTGCAATATCTTTAGCACTAAGTTCGGTATTGTTGAGAAGTGCAGTGGCGGCTGCTTGAGCAAAGTTACCACCTGAGCCGATAGCGATTAAGTCATGCTCTGGCTGCACAACATCACCATTCCCTGTGATAATTAAAGATGCTGTTTCATCGGCTACAGCCAGAAGTGCTTCAAGCTTACGTAACATTTTATCTGTACGCCAATCTTTTGCCATTTCTACGGCAGCTTTGGTTAGATTACCTTGATGCATTTCAAGCTTGGATTCAAAGCGTTCAAAGAGGGTAAAAGCATCGGCTGTACCTCCTGCAAAACCGGCTAAAACTTTACCATGGTAGAGGCGGCGTACTTTTTGTGCATTGCCTTTCATGACGGTGTTGCCTAATGAGACTTGCCCATCACCTGCGATGACGACTTCATTATGACGTCTGATAGAAACAATTGTTGTCACGTTTTGTCCTTATTCTTGAAGGGATAACTCGATGACATATCGAGTGTGTCATTTTTATTAATGGGGGTGATGGATAAAGAAATCAAGAGATAAATGATTTTTTCTTAAGTGATTTTGAGCTTTATTTATTGTAAAAAGTGTGATGTTATCTATGTTTGCGATTTATGTAATTGATGTGTGAGTCAGTATTATATTTGATGTATTGAGGTGTTTTATATGTGCATATTGAGATATGCTGTATAAGCTCAATACACAGTAAGTAGAATAACAACAAATAAGGATGCGTAATATGAAGTCAATGAGTCAATCCTACTTAGCTTGCATTGCTGGAGGAGTGCCCGCTGCACCTCAGCTTTGTCCAGAAACACATCAGCCTCTTAACCCTCCTCTTTGTACCATTGCTGAACCCGAAGCAAGTCAAAACCAAGATATAGCATATCGTTTACTGTTTTCTCAACCTAAGCCGCTTGTTTTGGCCTTGTCAAAGATCTAGTACATTGATAGAGCAAGTTAAAGCCTACACATGAGTAGGCTTTCGTGTGCGATCTTTAAGTGCGAGCACTGGGTGTGCACTGTAAAAGCTCTAACTGGTTCTGGCGGATATGTGCTTTGAATTGCAGTTGTTGGTATAAATTTGGTGGTAGCTCTCGTAGTAAATGTGTGAGTATACTATGTTGATGAATGAGCTGAAGTGCATGTTGGCACTCAGTGAGAGCTGCTTGTCCTGAGCGGCTTAGCAGGTTTAGATTTAAGATAATCTGAGAGTTGTGCTCGGTAATATGAATGTTTTGATAGACGAGCTGCGTGTCTGCAATAGGCTTGTTGGCTAAGGTTTGATCACATAGGTTGATCATCGCTTCAAGTTTAGCTTTTAACTCGTGTGTTTTGTTTGCTTGATGAGGAAATATAAATTCAGCACAAGCATACAAGCTGACACCCATCACAAGTATAAATATTTTAGGTTTCATATTGATACCTTCACACTTCATAAGCTATGGCAGCTTACTTTTTTCTTTCCGTAGTAAGTTTACATGTCAATAAAAGTGCAAGTTACCTTATAAAGTTGATCGAGTCAAATTTCTGTATGATTTGTGTACCGAAAATGCAGTATTTAATGTTGCAATACAGAAAATACAGGAGAAAATGTTCGAGGCGCAGGGCATACCGGAACAGGCTTAGTAGGTATAGTTCCTATAGTTATTTCAGGAGTATTGCCGTATACATCTAAGAGTGCAGCAGGCGTTGTAGGTGCAATGTTGTAATATTTCTGTGTATTGACCTGTTGAAAGATTTTTCCCCAGTCATTAAAATCTTGTAGAGTAGTTTGTGTGCCATCATCGTTTATATCCATACTAATATTAGACTCTATCGTGCCATTACAGTTAAAGTCTACAGGAGAATTGCTATTGTCAAACTTTAATCCATCTTGTTCATTAATTTGATTTTCATTAATAGAACCATTTTTACCATATGAAAACGAAAACTTAAACTGAGTTGGTGGATTAAGGTAAGTGTTGAGTGCGGTAAGCAAATTGCTAGAATAGTGTACGCTGCAGCCTTGATTGTTATATTTTGCGTAGTAAGCATAACCGTCTTCTTGATTACCTTGAGGGAATTGTTGCTGATACATATAATTCATGATGCTCACATAGTTAGGTTTATTATTTGAATCTGTGTCGCCACCATGCTGTAATCCTAAGTTATGTCCTATTTCGTGTAAGCTAGTTGTAGCAAACGTATTATCTTTCATATTTTGTTTTTGTTCATCTGGGATGGATGATTGATCAATAGAATCAAACAGTGATGTGAGCCCGATGATAGATTGCAACCCATTTAATGTAGCTAGGCCTGTTGTGCCTCCTTGACCAGGGACATAACCATCAAGGTCTTCTCCTACGAGTTGATAATGAAATAAGTAAAGGCGTCGTATATCTGTGTACGACCATCTGGCATCTTCAGTTGAAGTATAATCAATGCGATCATGTAAACTAAATAGACCAATAGAGTTGGTGAAAGGTAGATTTTCTCCACCACTATGTTGAGTATTGCTATCTGATAGATTAAAGTGACTAGGTGCAAACACTTGGCTAAACTTTGAACCCATATCGATATGTATATTGATACGCTCTAGACCTTGGTAGTCTTGGATAGTTGATTGCATAATTGTTAAGGCATTTTTAGTAATATCAATATTCGCACTATTTAGTTGATCTATTTCAACAAATATATCAGCTACACCTGCACGAGCTCCCATGGCATAAAGAGGTAAATTATTAAAATATTCACATTGAGTTGCTTGACCTTGTTCATCGAGGCCGTCTTCTTGACTATCAGGAATGCCATCATTATCGAGATCTGCGCCTAAGGCATAGTGGTTACTGCCACCGATAGTGATATGTTTACTGATACCCCAATCTTGCGCACTATTCGTATCTCTATAAGGTACAGTTCTAATATAAGAGATAGATGTTTCGGGATCTTTTGTATAAGGTGCGCCAGTACCTATCCAATGTAGCGCAGTAGTCGGAGCAAAGTATTGATCGGTTGTGGTACCGAATCGAACAAAATCGACAGTCTCATATTGACCATTCACTTGTTTAACCAGCTCGACACCGGCAATATTAGAA
>DDNL01000051.1 GCA_002341165.1 Shewanellaceae bacterium UBA2521 | reverse complement strand
CGCATACGAGGGAATTGAAAGTCAACGTGAGTGATCACAACGTCCCCAAAAGATTGTCGCATCTCCCGCATAGTAAGCTGCGAGATCAGCAAACATGAATACCACCTGATGATATTTACAAGTGAGAGTTGAATCTCATTTATGTCTTGATTTTATTTACGGGGATAAGGTCAACTGCTTTTTAGCTTAGCAAACGTCATCGCTTTAGAGAATTTAAGCATGAAGCTTTCTTCTAATCTATAGTTGTTTTGTTGTAGCTCAGGTGAATTGGCCATTAAGTTATGTAGTTCAGCAGATGTGATATCAAGATCTGTTGATGATTCCAATTCAATAGATTGAACCTTCGTATAGGTTTCCAGAGCTAATTGATAAGATGATTTTTCTTCTTGTAAATCTTCTCTTAATTTTTTTTCTTTCTTATTAGAAGGAATATACCAAGAAAATAAAAACTTTATGGCGACGACTTTTCTTTTTTTACGTTTTAATTCAAAACCATATGTTTTTTTATTTTCACAAAAATTAAAAGTAATATTTGGATCGAGATGATCGATTTCTTCAATCGCGGGTTTAATGATTCTATCTACTAACTCTGTAACACGAGAATAGCTGGTTCGAGATAAGTTGCCGTGTACATCAAGCAACCCTAAATAGGCATGAAGGTTATCAATGGATATGTCATGCAACACTGTTTTGTCAGATTGAAACCTGCACAAAATAGTATAAATTCTTTTCGAATATTCCCGTTTTAACTTTCTAAAAATTTGATGTGGAACTTGGGCATGACCATGTGACACACCTAGGAACTCATTCATCAGTAAATCATTAGGTATAAGAGTTAGATCACCCTTTTTATATTTTACTTTTTTGAATAACGATAAGAATTGAAAAGAATCACCATCTGTTATCCCTATCGAGCGATTGATTAAGCGTTGTGCTGGCTCTTTCAATAAGGAATACAAGCCCTGTACATCTTCATCAAACCACTGTGACAACACATCATTAGCAAAAACATAAACAGGGGCATTAATAGACTTTCCTGTTCGAAATGACTCCCAATGCTCTTTATTTAAACGAGCCAAAAAAAGTGCAAATAAATCATGTTCAATCGGGGTTAGTCTAAGCTGAGAAAAAATTAATTTATGTGATTCTTTAATAAAAACCGCAGGTAAATCTTTCATACCATCAGTTTCTACAACTTGAGCGTCCTGTACTGTCATATGATGAACCATGTCTCTCCCACACATGATAAAAGGTGTTGTTAAATTTTATTGTAACACGTTTTGTCATGTTTCAAACATGACAAATAGGGTTTTTTGATAGATATGGACTTAGTTAAGACACATTTTTTCATGTTCTAAACATGATAAGCAGAGTTTTTTGGGATGTGATTACTTGGTTAAGACACGTTTTATCATGTTCTAAACATAATAAACAGGGTTTTTTGAGGTATGACGAATTGTATAACCTAGATTAAGACACGCTTTGTCATGTTCCAAGCATGATAATCCCTCTTTTACAGTGAATCATGCACAGGAAAAAAGAATGAACATGATAAACCGTGTTGTAAAACATGACAAACAATGTTCTAAAACATGACGAAACGTGTTGTATAGCATGGAAAACAGTGTTTTTAAACATGATAAAGTGTGTTTTATAACAAGATAAAGTGTGTTGTTAAAGTCCGTAATAAATTGATAAATAATGTTTTTTTGAGTCTTATATAAGATTATAGATCTATTATATAGTCTTATAGATCATAGATAATGATTATAGAGCATGTGGATAAGTGGATAAATTAAAAAATACAGGACAACCATCCAAATCATCAACTTGTTGTTGTCGTCTTGAACGATTGCCTGATATCAATCATGACTAATAAGCATTAACCACAAAAAATCAAATACTCATATCTATACCAAACTCAGCTTTAAGTACTTCAATATGTCTCTCATAGCTTGATTTAGTTAGAAGATCATTCATATGGTTTCCGACTTGTTCCGCTTGCTCGATCACCATAGGATCACTCACGTGGGTATAGCGCAGGGTGGTGCTAAAGCGTTTATGGCCTAAGATTTTAGACAACATAGGCAAAGGGCAACCTTGCATCACGGCGTAGCTCGCGAAGGTATGACGCAGGTCATGGATACGCACATCTTCTATATTTACTTTTTTTCTCACTCGATACCAAAAATGTTGTATATCTTCACTGATATACATTTTTCGATTACTTTTTAAAAACACCTTTTTGCGCTTTGCAGCAATATAAGGGCGCAATATGGTCAAAGCTGCTTGGTTCAAAGGTACAATGCGTTCTCCTGTTTTACTGTCTCGTAAATGTAGGTTGCTGCCTTGAATGTCTTCAAGTTTCATATTGATGATTTCAGATAAGCGACAACCCGTGAACAGCAGTAAATAAATGATGTCGGCGCATTGTCTTGCATCACGATAGATAAAACCTTTACGTCTATTTAGCTCAAGAGATAATCGTTTTAATTCTTCTCTGGAAAGAAAGCGTGTACAGTCTTTGGTTGGATTGCGCTTAACGCCTACGGCTGGATTTACAGAGCAATAATTTTCTAATAAAGCTTGTTTAAACACCACAATCAAAATATCTAAAATGCGATTGGCACCGCCTGGATAATGTATGCTGCGCTTTTCAAACCATGCAAACACATCTTGATATTTGATTTGATGCAAAGCACGTTTGCCGAACAAAGGAATAAGCTCTTTATCTAAATGACGTTGCATACTGGCTTGAGTAGAAGGTTTATATTTTGATAAGACCGTTTTAAAACTCGGGCCTTGAACAAAATCTTCAAATTTTGGTGAGCTTGATATGTCATCTTTTGTAAGAAACCATGCTTGTTTTAACTCTTGTGCTTGCTGCCTTGCTTGCCTAATAGAAAGCTCATAATAGAAACCTAGTTTTTTTGTTTTACGCTGACCTTCAATATCTACTTTTACATAAAATGTTTTTTTGCCTTGAGCAGATATAGAGATAAAAAAGCTGGATTCTTTTGAATCCTGTACAGTATAAGATTGCGCTTTGGGCTTGAGCTGGCGTAGACTTTTTTCAGTAAATTTGATGTGGTTCATAGTTCACAGCTCTCCATTAAAGTTTGACCGACAGCGTTGGCATGTTTGTGTATATCAGAGTTTTGAAAATGAGCATAAATCAAGGTGGTTTCGGTACAAGCATGACCTAACAAACGACTGAGTACCAACAAAGGACAACCATGTTTTAAGGCCATACTGGCATAGGTATGCCTTAAATCATGGAGTCGTAATCTAGACAATTTAAGGTCTTGACGCAACACAGACCAAAACTTCTTTAACCGCTGAGGATGTTGCATCAACTCAGGAAAAACGAATACTTCAGCTTGAGGTAATTGATTTAAAATAGCTCTCGCTGCATCAGATAAAAAAATCGTTTTGGCACCTGTTTTACTGTCTTTCAAATAAAGGTGTCCTTCTTTATAGAAGGACCATTCCAAAGATTTAATCTCATTCGTCCGTGCGCCTGTCAGCACCAATAACCGAATCAAAGCCACTTCATGAGGATACATACCTTCATGTTTATCTAAATAAACACCAAGCTTGGTTAGTTCATTTTCGTTAAGAAACTGTGGCCGATTCTGTGAAGGGTAGCGTTTAAAGTTTTTACATGGATTTATCTCCATTGAACGATAACCATGATGTCCAGCATGTTGCATCATCACCGATAAAACAGGTAATAAACGATTGGCTATACCCTTTCGATGCGATAAGCCATAAAACCATTGTTCAACATGTTTTCTTTCGATATCTTGTAGTAACAAATGACCTAATTTAGGCTCAATATACTGATGATAACCCGACAAGCAGTTTTTAAAAGTACTAGGCTTCCACCGCCTTTTATATTCGGTAAAAAATTGACTCGAAAAATCATGCAAACTGAGTGAATTGGTTTCAGGTTTTCTCAATAATTCATGCTGATTCAACCAATCTTGAGCAGCTTGTTTGGCTTGCTCTAAAGTCATGTTATCAGCATCACCTAAACAGTGAGATTGACGTATATTTTGATGTTGTAAACGCACATTAAAAGTACATCGACCAGAAACGTAAGAACGCACAAAAAACGACCTAAAGCTCTTGTCATAATAACAAGTCTCTTCTTTTTTGAGCTTAATTTGAGCCATTGTGGCTTCAGATAAAATACGAAAAGGCATGAGTAAAACTCCTTAAATTCTTCGGTGTATTTTGATATCAAAATAACCCTAAAAATGAATGAATTTAAAGAATGGAACACAAAAACAAAAATGATGAACTGTAATTAAATCAAAGAGATGAACCAACAAGAGGCTAAGATTTGTAAAAATCATAGCGAGGGGTGTGGTTAGAATACTTCACAAGGGCATAACTTTTTTTACATTTAACTTCGCTTGTGCAATTTAAATTGCTCTTTGAATTCTATAGAAAAAAAGCCCTTAATAAAAGGGCACTGGGTTTTTAATTTAACATCTCTGAATTTTTCAAAAAAAATCCGTGCCACTTTTTTGTGCATCCAGCCTATTTTTGCTTTAAAAACGAACTAAAACAGCTCTTTTTTTCTATTTTTTATACCCTTGATTTGCATGAAGGTGTGGGGATTTTTTGAAAGTAGAAAAATAAAACTTACAGCTCCTATTTTTCTTCTACTTTATGAATAAACTATGCAATATCTGTGAGTTATCTTCATCATAAATTAAAGATAAATTCCAGATCTCTTTTTTCTGAAATGCTTTTCTTTAAATTTTTGATCTGATCCGTGCCACTTTTTGCTGATCACCTATCTAAAACAACGTGGCACGGATGTGATTTTAAGAAGTGCGAAAGGTGTGATGGTTCTTTTTTGAAACGATCACACCTTTCGCACTCATATTTTACGGAATGAGCCTTTGTATTCATAAGCTTTTTCAAAACACAGTAGCAATAAATAATAAAAAATGACCTCTCATAAAACGCTCAAAAAATGATAAAAACCTAGAAAAAAGTGGCACGGAAAGTCCCTAAATGGTGTGTATAACCTAAAAAATCAAATGCTATATGGACATTCAATTTGTAGCTGGAAAAATGATTCAATCGCAGAGCTCATAAAAAGCCCCCTAAAAATAAAGGTTCAGCTTCTAC
>DDNL01000055.1 GCA_002341165.1 Shewanellaceae bacterium UBA2521 | reverse complement strand
CTCGCTTTAACGCTATATTAAATGCACTTGAATGAGCAAAAAAATAAGCTTTAAGAACTGCACACAACAACAAATGCTTGGTTGAAAAGCATTTGTTGTTGAAGCAATGAGTATGTGTGATACGTCTTATATTTAAGTCAAAGTTGCAATCTGGTTCTGAAGCTGTCTAATTTGAGAGGTCAAGTTGTCGTATTGTTGTTTAATCTTCACATCGTTTTGCGCTGCGATGACTTCTTGATCATTGAGTGCGTCGAGATTATCTTGGTGTTGCTGTAGATCTTTTTCTAGTTTACTGAGGTTTGCTTCAAGATTGAATACGTTAGAGCTATCTAGAACATGTAAGGCATCGTGCAATGCTTTGATAGTCGTCATCGATTCTTTCCATCGAGGTCTAGGTTGTAACACCATACTTGTAATCTGTGTATAGCCTTGCAATGGAGACAATTGCATCACAGCATGGAATGGAGCGTCGATTTTAGCAGAATGCGTACGTAACGCAAAAGGTATAGGTGTATTGTGTGCTGCAGCTTTGAAGTATTGATATTTTTTTAATGACTCTAGTTGAGGATGCCAACCCTGTCTGAGTGAGAACAAACCAGGTATAATTTGGTCTACTCTTTCTGCTTGTTGTCGATTGGCTTCTGCATCTACAGATATTTTTTGTATACTATTCGTTACTTGCGTGATTTCTGTTGTTACATTTATGACCTTTTTATCATATTGTGTCTTTCGCTGTTGGATCGACTCGTATTGCTTCTTAATTTGTTTGAGTTCTGCTTGCTTTTCTTGAAGCTGCTTTTGGAGTAATTTTTTGTCATTACCCGGAGACGTGGGATTACCTGAGGGATTACCTGAGGGATTGCCTGAGGGATTGCCTGAGGGATTACCTGAGGGATTGCCTGAGGGATTGCCTGAGGGATTGCCTGAGGGATTGCCTGAGGGATTGCCTGAGGGGTTGCCTGAGGGGTTGCCTGAGGGATTGATTGGGGGTGGATTTTTTCTTTGTGCTAGATTCGCATAATAGTCTTTTAAGTCACGAAAGATTTTTCGTGAGTTTTCTCTGTCTTTTGTACCGCACTTTCTTCCGTTTGCGCAATCATCTTCGGGGTTAGAGAAAATTTGTAGCGTTTGCTCTACGCCACACCTACCTGGATAAGCCATGATAGTTGCGAAAACACCAGACTCACAATAACCATTTCCATATGGAAGATATCTCCCATCACGAGAGTATTGTCCATCGGTGATAATGCCATGATTTAAACTAAAAGTATGTCCCAATTCATGTGTATAAGTATGTCCACTAGTACAAAGTGAATTATGATTGATTGATAATATAAAAGGATCTTTTTTAAAGAGTATCGGGTCTATTCCTTTAACTTGAGTAGGAGGAGGTGTATAAGCAGCGCCGCAATCCCAAGAGTCATCAGCAGCAGTAAATTCTTTAGAGAATGTAACGGACATCGCATCAAAGCCTTCGTCATCTTTCATAAATCGCATATCTCTATAAATTTGGTCATCTGAAGAAGATCGAGTTCTATTAAGGATTTTTTCTGTATTGAGTGTACTAAGCCTTGGAATTTTAATGCCGTAATATTTTTTTCTTAGAACGATATCAAGATTATTCAATCTAAAAACTGAAGTAGAATAAGCATATAAATGTTCAAGCTGTGTCAAGACATTAGGGTCAATAGACTCTGTGGGACCGCTTTCAAAGTCTATGGATGCGTTTTGATCTTTCGCATATTTTTTATGAAAACTTTTATCATAAAAAACAAGCATATCAATAACAGCCACTTTTGCTTGGAGAGGTACTGCCAAGAAGGTACACAAGTAAGTGCATAGGAGAAGCTTGAGTGATAACTGGTTTCGCATGATTCAACCCTTTTTAGGTGTTATATGAATATGTTCTAGATTATGTGAAGCTTTACGGACAGTTTGGTTTGTTTTGGTGGACGTAGATTTACGCGCTGTATCATCTTCTGAAAATTGGGAGATAATTGGCTCTGGTGAGACGGTTATTTTGGATGGATCTTCTTTATGCACCGTACCTTCTCCTGTCGATTTATCAATACTATAGAAATAAGAGTTTTTACCATTATGAATGCTGCCCAGTATAATATATTCCCCAACGGTTATTTGACTGAAAGAAGGAACACCATTTCTTTTATGTATTGCGGTCCATATCTTACTGCCGTATGGACTGATTTCAATATAATCCACTTCAGCTGCAAAAGATGTATTGGGTGCTGTATGAAAGATGACATTTTCTTTCAAAACAGGGTTGGTGAGTAGCTCCATATTGTGGACTTTGATTTTGAATCGATCAGGGTTATCGGTATCGGCGCTGAGAACCTCTACAACCGCTTTGGGGTGCTGTGTAGGTTTTATTTTAGGATGTATAAGTGCTTCCCATGCTGCATCCTCTTCTTTTTGTGAATAGGTCATGGTGTCTTGTGATGTCGTGATAGACTCTTGCTCTTCATTGGTTTGCTCTAGCTTAGAAGCTGAATAAAAGAAGACAAAATAAGTTCCAGCAGCAAGAAGAGCAGCAAAGATAAAAGATCTGAGAGATAGGTTCATAACGAATAATATAAGCCATAAAAAAAATATAAGAATGGTATAAATTATATGCAAGAAGAAGAAAAATGTGAGATATCTTATGTTTTTTTTTGTAGCTTACATTGAATATGTTCGTTTAATGCTATTACTTTTTCATGCAGCTGCCCTTTGGAGTCATGCGTGACTAAAATGAGTAAAGAAGTCATCTCGGAAGATGCATGCAACAACAGATGCTTGAGTTATGAAAGCATCTGCTGCTGAAGTGGTGAGTGTGTATGAAACATCTTATGTTTAGCCTAAAGCTGAAATTTGTTGCTCAAGTCGCTTAAT
>DDNL01000072.1:11039-11742 GCA_002341165.1 Shewanellaceae bacterium UBA2521 | reverse complement strand
TACAAATGACGATCTGGCACAGGTCGTTGATACTTCAGATAGTTGGATTAGGGAACGTACAGGTATATGTCAAAGACATATTGCATCCTCGGATGAAACGGTAGTTTTCATGGGACAACAAGCAGCACTTAAAGCACTTGAGGCTGCTCATATAGCGGCTGATGATTTGGATATGATCATTGTAGCTACCACGAGCGCCCAGCATGCATTTCCTTCAGTGGCTAGTCAAGTGCAACATCTACTTATGAGCAAAAACATTCCTGCTTTTGATGTGGCAGCTGCATGCTCTGGTTTTACTTATGCACTATCTGTTGCTGATCAGTTTGTGAAAACAGGCGCTGCAAAAAATGTATTAGTCATAGGTGTCGATGCCTTATCTCAATTATGCAATCCGTCAGATCGAAGTACTTTGGTGTTGTTTGGTGATGGTGCAGGCGCTATGGTTATTGGCGCATCACAAGAGCCAGGTATTCTATCGACTCATATTTCATCAAATGGTGCCCACAATGATTTACTCAAATGTGGTTTACCTGCGCGGCCTCATCAAGATGCCCAAGATTCATGCTACATAGAAATGAAAGGTAATGAAGTATTCCGCGTTGCTGTTTCACACTTATCTGAAATGGTCAAAAAAGCGCTTGCGCAGCATAATATGACGCATTCTGATTTAGATTGGCTTGTACCTCATCAGGCTAACCTAAGA
>DDNL01000072.1:0-10730 GCA_002341165.1 Shewanellaceae bacterium UBA2521 | reverse complement strand
GTACCTCATCAGGCTAACCTAAGAATCATTAAAGCGACAGCAAAAAAACTGAATATAGGTTTAGACAAAGTTGTTGTGACTGTTGATCAACATGGTAATACTTCGGCCGCATCTGTGCCTTTGGCATTAGATATTGCAATTCGCGATGGACGAATTCAAAGAGGTCAAACGATTCTCCTAGAAGCATTTGGTAGTGGCTTTGTCTGGGGCTCGGCACTAATTCAATATTAGGATAATAAATATGGCACAATTAGCTTTTCTTTTTCCTGGTCAAGGATCTCAATCTGTAGGCATGCTTGATGCGTTGATCGAGCAGTCAGATATAGTACGTCACACTTTTAACCAAGCAAGTGAGGTACTGGGCTACGATCTGATAAATCTAGTCCTTCAAGGGCCTGAAGAGATTTTGAACCAAACTGATAAAACGCAACCTGCATTGCTGACAGCAAGCGTTGCACTGTGGCGTTTGTATTTATCGACTGATCGTCCGTTACCTCAATTCTTAGCAGGACATAGCTTAGGTGAATATAGCGCTTTAGTTTGCGCTGAAGCTTTATCTTTTGAAGATGCTTTACGTTTAGTTAAGCTACGTGGAGAATTGATGCAAGAAGCTGTACCTCAAGGTTCAGGCTCTATGTATGCTGTGATAGGTTTAGCCGACGATGCGATACATCAGGCGTGCGAGGCAGCATCTTTGCATGGCGTTGTTAGCCCTGTGAACTTCAATAGTCCAGGACAAGTTGTTATCGCTGGAGTAAAAGAAGCTGTTGAACATGCCGCTCACCTATGTAAAGAGCAAGGCGCTAAACGTATATTACCGCTTTCTGTGAGTGTTCCGTCACACTGTGCGCTTATGCAACCCGCGGCAGAAAAATTAAGTTCTATCTTAGAACGCATTGAGATTAAAACACCTAAGATTCCTGTTATCAATAATGTCGATGTTGTGAGTTATCATGATGCAGATGAAATCAAAGGTGCTCTTGTTCGTCAACTTTATTCACCTGTACGCTGGACAGAGACGATTCAATCCTTACATGCTATGGGTGTCGAACACATGGTTGAGTGCGGACCAGGTAAAGTTTTGTCGGGCCTTACACGACGTATTCAAAAAAGTATCACTTCTACGGCAATGGTCACTATGGATCTACTAGAAGTTACAGAAACGAAAACCGAGGAAAAAGTATGAGCTTAAATATGGACTTAACGGGAAAAGTTGCAATTGTAACAGGTGCAAGCCGAGGCATCGGTCGTGCTATTGCTGAGAAGATGATGTTATCTGGAGCTCATGTCATTGGTACAGCGACTTCAGCGCGAGGTGTAGACACTATTGAGACTTATATGAAAGAGGGTCAAGGTCGAGGTATAGGGCTTGAGCTTGATATTTCTTCGCAAGAGTCGATTGATACCTTTTTTGAGCAAGTACAGCAAAAATTTGATCGGGTTGATATTCTTGTCAATAATGCAGGTATCACTCGAGACAATCTCATGCTTCGCATGAAGGATGATGAGTGGAGCGATATCATAGATACTAACTTAACCTCGCTATTTCGCTTAAGTAAGAAAGTATTACGTCCTATGATGAAAAATAAATATGGTCGTATTATTAATATTGGTTCTGTTGTAGGTAGTAAAGGTAATCCAGGACAAGCCAATTACTGTGCCGCTAAAGCTGGTTTATTAGGTTTTACTAAGTCACTTGCTCAAGAAGTGGCGAGTCGGCATATTACCGTGAACGCTATTGCTCCAGGTTTTATTCAAACAGAGATGACAGCACAATTGTCAGAAACTCAACAAGAACAAATTGCTCAGCAGATCCCGATGAATCGTATGGGACTTGCTAGCGAAATAGCCGATGCAGTTTTATTTATGTCAAGTTCTTCAGCCAGTTACATTACAGGAGAAACCTTACATGTAAACGGCGGTATGTACATGTCATAAGGATAAGCGTATAATATGCGATTAGAATCGTACGCTAAAATTTTTTAAATTTACTTTGTTCGTTGCTTTATATTTAAATTTAAAACGACGAGCAATATACTTGGTTACAAATGTAATATAATACTCATTTTAGATAGGAAAGTAGAGACTATGAGCAATATTGAAGATCGTGTGAAAAAAATCATCATTGAACAGTTAGGTGTTAAAGAAGATGAGGTGAAGTCAGAAGCTTCTTTTGTTGATGATTTAGGCGCTGACTCTTTAGATACAGTAGAATTGGTTATGGCTTTAGAAGAAGAATTCGATACAGAAATTCCTGATGAAGAAGCTGAAAAAATCACAACAGTACAGTCTGCTGTGGACTATGTTTCTTCAAGTCAATAAAGTATAAGCACAGTTGTATCAGGCGGCGTTTGCCGCCTATTTTTATAGTTAATCTTTAGGAGAGATAAGCGATGTTAAAACGTCGTGTTGTAGTAACTGGATTAGGTGCAGTTACTCCTCTTGGGAACGATATTGAATCAACATGGAAAGCACTTTTAGCGGGTGTTAGTGGCGTTGAGAATATTGCACAGTTTGACGCAAGCTCTTTTGCTTGCCGCTTCAGTGCATCGGTTAAAAACTTTAATCCAGAAGACATCATTTCTAAAAAAGATTTGAAGAAAATGGATCCATTTATTCAATTTGGTCTTGTTGCTGCGATGCAAGCGATCGAAGATGCACGTATTGATTTTGATCAGATTGAGTCGGATCGTATCGGTACCGCTATCGGTGCAGGTATAGGTGGCATGAGCTTTATTGAAGCGAATCATGCTCAGTGTCTTAATCATAGCGCAAAACGTATTTCACCCTTCTTTATTCCCGGCACAATCATTAATATGATATCAGGGCACTTATCTATCAAATATGGTATGAAAGGACCTAACTATGCTGTGACTACAGCTTGTACTACAGGTGTTCATAACATTGGCTTTGCTGCACGTACTATCTCATACGGTGATGCAGATATTATGGTAGCAGGTGGCTCTGAAATGGTCACTACACCTATGGGAGTAGGAGGATTTTGCTCAGCTAAAGCATTATCAACACGTAATGATGATCCTAAAAAAGCGTCACGTCCTTGGGATACAGACAGAGATGGTTTTGTGATCGGTGATGGTGCCGGTGTGATAGTTCTTGAAGAATATGAACATGCGAAAGCACGTGGTGCAACGATCTATGCTGAATTGGCAGGGTTTGGTATGAGTGGTGATGCGCATCATATGACCTCACCACCAAAAGAGGGCACAGGCGCTGCAGCATCTATGAAAAATGCACTTAAAGATGCACAAATTAAGCCACAGGATATTGACTATATCAATGCCCATGGCACTTCTACACCAGCAGGAGATTTAGCTGAAATCGCTGCAGTGAAGCAGGTTTTTGGTGAGCACGCTTATAACTTGCTGATGAGCTCGACCAAATCGATGACAGGTCATTTGCTGGGCGCAGCAGGAGCGGTAGAAACTATTTTTTCTGTTCTGGCATTGCGTGATCAAATTGCACCGCCTACGATTAACCTAGATAACCCAGATGAAGGCTGTGATTTAGATTTAGTTCCTCATCAAGCACGTGAGGCACGTATCAACCATGTTCTGTGTAATTCATTTGGATTTGGTGGTACCAATGCAACGGTGGTGATCAAAAAGCCTTAGCTGACATAATGAAAACTTTAACCGATAACAAAATAATTAATAACTAGAGGCAGGATAAGAAAATGATCAGAATAGGTTTTATAGGTTTAGGTGTCATGGGTTTTCCTATGGCCGGTCATTTAAGCAAAGCAGGCTTTGACGTCACCGTTTATAACCGTACAGGTGCTAAAGCTGAGCAGTGGTTGTCTACTTACCAAGGTTCTCGTGCTTTAACACCTGCTATGTGTGCTAAAGATAAACATTTTGTCTTCGTTTGTGTAGGTAACGATACCGATCTGCGTGAGGTTGTTTTAGGTGAGCAGGGCGCTCTCCACGCTATGAAGCAAGACGCTATTTTGATTGATCATACAACAGCTTCTGCAGAAATTGCCCGTGAGCTTTCACAAATTGCCAAACAAGCAGGTATTGGTTTTCTTGACGCACCTGTTTCCGGTGGAGAGCAAGGCGCTCAGCAAGGTAACTTAACTGTGATGGTAGGTGGTGAAGATCAGCATGCTCATAAAGCCCAGTCTATTTGTCGTCACTATGCTAAATCTTTTGTTCATATCGGTAAAGCTGGATCAGGTCAGCTCGCTAAGATGGTCAATCAGATATGTCTTGCAGGTGTGATTCAAGGTTTGGCTGAAGGCCTACACTTTGCTAAGTCTGCTGAGCTTGATGTGGATAAAGTCCTCCAAGCTATTTCTCAAGGTGCAGCGCAATCTTGGCAAATGGATAATCGCTCGCAATTGATGCTTAAAGATCAATACAACCATGGATTTGCTGTAGATTGGATGCGTAAAGATCTCGATATTGCCCTAAAACAAGCGCAGTACGTTGGAGCCCAACTCCCTGTTACGCAAATGGTTGACACCTTCTACGCCGATGTGCAGAATATGGGTGGACAACGATGGGACACTTCTTCTTTACTCAAGCGCTTAGATACATTGTAACCACTTTTCATCAACTTAACAGGTTGTGTATGAGGTTGTGTGAAGTGTTTTGTTGTAATGACACAAAACCATTTTACGATTGATGATAGATAGTTCATATATGAATCAAATAGATAACTTTACAAATTTCCATGTTCCTCCAACAGTGACGAACCCGCCTTTAACAGCAGCAGAAAAACAACAATGCAAAGATCGCATAAAAAAGCTTCTGAAATCGCGAGATGCAGTTTTAATTGCTCATTATTACACTAACGATGTAATTCAAGAGCTTGCAGAAGAAACAGGTGGTTGTGTTTCGGATTCTCTTGAAATGGCACGTTTTGGTGCTGCGCATGAAGCGAAAACCCTTATTGTTGCTGGGGTGCAATTTATGGGTGAATCAGCTAAGATTTTAAGCCCCGAAAAACGCGTCATTATGCCAACTCTTGAGGCAACTTGTTCGCTTGATTTAGGTTGTCCTGTTGATGCCTTCAGTGCTTTTTGCGATCAGCATCCTGAGCGAACTGTCGTTGTGTATGCCAATACATCAGCAGCAGTGAAAGCGAGAGCAGATTGGGTGGTCACTTCGAGTGTCGCGTTAGAAATCGTGGATCATCTTGATGCACAAGGTGAAAAAATCATCTGGGGGCCTGATCGTCACTTAGGTCATTATATTCAAAAGCAAACGGGCGCAGATATGCTGATGTGGCAAAGTGCCTGTGTAGTACATGATGAATTTAAAGCCAATGGTATTCGTGAACTGAAAAAGCAATATCCAGAGGCAGTGGTCTTAGTGCATCCTGAATCGCCTGCTTCAGTCGTTGAAATGGCCGACGTTGTTGGCTCTACAAGTCAGCTTCTACGCGCCTCGAAAGACATGCCGCAAAAAGACTTCATTGTTGCAACAGATAAAGGTATTTTCTATAAGATGCTACAGGCTTCGCCTGACAAAAACTTTATTGCAGCGCCAACAGGCGGTGAAAGCGCAACCTGTCGTAGTTGTGCACATTGTCCTTGGATGAATATGAACTCACTTGAAGGTATCGAGCAGGCTTTGTTAAATATGGATAACTCAGACTGCGAAATATTTGTAGAGCAACAATATCAAGAGGGCGCAAAAGCCTCTTTAAACCGCATGTTAGACTTTGCTGCAACCTTAAAAGATATTGCAAAGTAATGCCTCTTTGTCCTCGCCTTCTCCACACATAGAGCGATTATTGCTCTTTGTGTAGGGTAAGTAAGGCGAGAATAAGCTGAATTGATGTTCAATACGCACTTTTTTTGTGCATTCAAACAGTTAAGCTTTATTTTTACTTGACCTATATTTTTTTTTTGCGTAAATTGACCCGGTATCAGCGGTGAGGTGTCCGAGTGGCTGAAGGAGCACGCCTGGAAAGTGTGTATACGGCAACGTATCGAGAGTTCGAATCTCTCTCTCACCGCCATTTATTATCTATATTCTTCAAAATCTTAAACCCTATTTTTTCCTTTTTTTGTGGTCAATGTGCCCAAAATTATTTATGCCCAAGGCATCACCAATTTTATCAAGAATCGTCACTGGCAAAACCAGACTCCTACCCAGCAACCCAAAGCCCAACACCAAGAAGTGATCATTGTATGATTTTTCTTGTTTGGGAACTTCAGCTTTGATGTCATTTATAGAAAACTCATGATTTTTTATAACGAACTTTGAACACCCTAACTGTTTTATCAGTTCCTTCCTAGTTCCTGCACTTACTTTAAGGTACAGTTTTTCGTATTTTCCATGATTATTCAATATCACATATAGTTTCATAACAGTCCTTGTTTGTGATGATTAATGACCTACACAACTCCTATATCCATATTTTGGAGAGTGTAGATATTCGCTATGTAAATCATGATTATACCAACGAAAATAAATTTGTTTTATAAGAAAATTCATAAAATCGAAGCCCAAAATAAGGGTGTTATTTTATCTAAACCTCTTATTTTATCAATCCTTTCCAAGGCAAAGCCTTGTCAATACCTTACTTTAGTCTTAGATTTTGATATAGGAATGTATTGCCATAAAAGGATAAAAGGTTATTTCTGGCCTATAAATGAATGCTAGTGATGGTAACTCGCAAAATATGGAAATTTTTCGGGGTTTTAAAAAGGCCACCACCAGTTTATACCGACAATTTACTGGCAAGGGGGGTGGTACCTTTTTTGCCACCAGTAAGTTAATTTTTTATCCATATATCAATAATTAATAAAAAATCCACTGGCAATGAAAATCGCGATTTTTCAAAAAAATCGTCCACTTGCTTATTTTCAGTCATTTTGGTCATTTTTGTAAAAGTAGCGTCATTAAATCGTTCATCGTAACGAGTTACCATCGTTATGAAAGCTAAGATGTACCATGATTATAAATTGTTCATTAAATATTTTTTGTAGTGTATTTTTTTGATAAATAGGTTTTGTATTTCATAACTTAAGGATACGCAGTGCTTCATGTAGTCTATTTTCAAATCAAATGTAAACGCCCCTGAAGGAGATTTGAAAATCTGATTTTATATAAATGAGGGTTATATTTTTTCATAGTCTATACGCTTATAAGTATGTTGTTCGCTAAAATAACGTAGATATGGTGTTTTATTTTTGTTTAAATATGTTTCATATGCGTATTTTTCTTGCGTCAAATGTAAGTTGGTGGTAAAAAATCGTTTAGAAAGGCGTGTGTCTTTCTTGTGTCTAACCGAACATAAGGAAATGCTGTATTATGTCTAATACAACAAAAACATTTGAACAAACGTTTCAAGACCTCGCTTTAATTCATGAAGATACATTGTCCTCATTACAACACCTTTCTGTTTATGCTTTAAATTACCTTTATGTTGATTTTGAGTCAGGCAAGTTGATTGTATCGGGTACTGAATCTGATTGGTTAATGCGTATGGTTCAACAAGGTTTACACCAAAAGCTCGCATTACGATTGTGTGAATTCTCGCACCCTTGGGTAGAAGATTCAGAGCTGTATCAAGCCTATCAAGCGATGATGCAAAAAAATTCGCCTGATAAGGTATGGATGAAAACCGAATTTTGCGTACCAGGCAAACATGGTATGCATCTTCTAGAAATGGGTCATACGAAATCGTTGTCGATTGATACGTATAATGCCTTTATTGATGCACTCAATACGTTTAAATACGAATCGATGCGTCTACAAGTGAAGTACCCCAGCATGGTTTATCAGTGTGAGACCTTGCCAGCTATTTTACAGCAGCAAGAAGCTTTTGCTGAAGAAGATCGTAAAACCATGGAATCGATGCGACTTGAATTTGATCTCTCATTATTTGAACCTATCCCTGAACCAACGCTGAAGATGAAGCATTAGCTTTGCGGGTACAGTGGTACGAAGACGACGAAATTGCTGATTTAATGATGTGTTCCATTGCGGATGTTAAAGCACTTTTCACTTCAATCAAAGACAAATACCATCAACCTAAAATCCCACAACGGGTGTATCTTGACAAACGCAAACAACTTCAGCCTGAGCTGTTCGCTTAAATTTAAATATCAGTGACGATATCGAGCATAGCAACAGGGCTGTTTATTACACTATAAGGAAATGAAATATGCTGCGATCACGGAAACTAAGGAAAACGAATATGAATATACATCATAAAAACATGAAGCAAATTTCACAAGATATGGAGCATTCTGTTGTATCGAAACTTTCTCACTGTGGGATAAGTGAGTGCAATTATTCGTATTATAATATTGATAGTAATACATTCATGGCTATACCAAGTAGTTACGATTGGCATTGTCAGTATATGGAGCAAGATTTAGATCTGAGTGTATCATCAAGATTGAATACAGGCTTACACTATTGGAATACAGAAGAAACTTTATATCAATTATACAAAAAATATAAAGGAGAATCTGACTTTACTAAATTAGATTTTGTGATAAAAACAGATTTTGGTTTTGAAATGATGTCTGTAACGAGTTTAAAAGGATTTGATATGAATGATTTAACTAACATTAAAAGTTATTTTCATCACGTTTCATATCACGCAAATAAAATTTTGAAAGAAAAGCCTAATATGGTATTAGAGCTAAGAGATTTAAAAAATGTAAAAGATAAATATAATAGCGTCACTGGTCATAATATATCTCAATATGAATATATCAAATCAAAATTTAATGATGTGATATTAACCGCGAAAGAGCAAAAGTATATAGAATACAGTATGCATTGCCTTACACATAAAGAAATCTCTTTTAAAGAGATGTGCTCAGAGGCGGCTGTGAGAAAGGTCATTACCAATATAAAACGAAAGCTTGGTAATGAGTCGATGCCAGCATCGAAAATGTTAAAACTCCTCAAAGAAAAAAATGCATTATCAGTTTGTTCTCAAGGGTATAATATTTAGAATTTATGTTATAAATAAAGGAGTATTGTATGAAACCTATGAATAAATGGATGAAGCGTGCTGGTATTTCCATTGCACATGGCTTTGAATATTACGATATTGCTGTTTACTCAGCAATTCAAACTTTTGTAGCGTTAAATTTTTTTCCACAATCTGCATTTGGAGAGCATGCATTTATTTTTGCATGGTTTCCTTTTATCCTAAGATTTTTATCCAGACCATTTGGTGGATTTTTTGTAGGGATCTATGCTGATAAGTATGGTCGAAGAGCTGCCCTAATTTTTACAAGTGCCTTGACAGGAGTGGCAACGCTCTTAATGTCGTTATTACCTACCTATGATCAAATAGGTATTCTTGCACCTCTATTATTTTTTCTAATGCAATTATTGCAAGCATTTTGTTTTGGAGGAGAAAATCCTGCTGCAATTGCATATCTTTTTGAAGACTCTAAAGAAAGTGAGCAATCTAGAATTGGTAGTTTTTTATGGGGAGCGCCTTTTTTATCTATAGCTCTTTCGCTTGGTGCGGTAGCATGCGTACAGTCTTATTGTACTGTTGAACAAATGCAAAGTTTTGGATGGCGCATACCTGTTTTATTGGGAGTGATAAATATTTGGATAAGCTATTATTTTAGATCAAAACTGATCGAATCTGATAAATTTGTTAAGTCGAAATTTATTTCTATTCAATTTTTACCAACCTTAAAAATATTTTTACTTTACGTACCTGCTTCGATCCTTTTTTATGGTAATACTATATCTAGTAAGTTTTTTATCGGTAAATTTACGGAAGACCCTGACCTCAAAATTATTCTTCCTATAATTTTTAACTTATTATTTTTTATAGCTTGCATCGTTTTAAGTTATTTAGTCGATCGATTTTCTAGTGGAAAAGCAACATTGAAAAAAGTATATATTATGGTTGCTTTTTTATCTGTTCCTGTTTACGCGCTACAAGCAATCGATCATTGGGGGACGTTCATTATTTCTCAATGTTTTATAACGTTATTTGTTGCTTTAACATCAAGTATTACACCATCTGAAATTTTTCATTCAACTGTACAGGAAAACCGAATCACTACTATTGGATTAGGTATCAACCTAGGTGTTATTTTTATAGGTGGTTTTGTACCAATGGTGGTTAGCATTCTTTCTGGGTATGGACAAGCCTATGTTGGTTTACTCATGTCATGTGGTAGCTTATTTTATTTTTCTGCTTTGTTTTTAGATCGATATATCTACCCAAGTATTCCTAAAGATTTAATAGAAGTTTAACGGGTAATTTTTTAGGTTCTGTTTATTCAGACATGGCTACGGGTAAATCGTCAAATTAAGATTAATATCGTTTTTCCACTCAACGTGTTTATTTTGACGATGAGCCCCTTGAAAGAAATGAAGAAGGTTACTCAAAAGGTGTTAAGCCAGATATAGAGGTTAAAGAAGTTAGATTGACCGACTTCTATAGTTCAAAAAGTCTAACACTTAAAAAGGCTATAGAATAGCTGGCTACAATGATTCAATAGAACCATGATTGCTTAGAAGATTCGCGCTGTTAAGACATAGATGGTTATACATTCTGGATATGAAGAATGTGTCGCTGGGTTGTGATTTTTTTTGTTTTAAGGCGTCCAAATTTTGAAGTTGAATTTTCTTTTCGTTGTGTGAAGTGAAAAAAGGCTTTGTGGCAAAATTGGGGCAAGCTCCAGAAAGAAAACAAGACACCCACGAAAAGTAGATTAAAAATAAAACAAGACACCCACTAAAAGTAGATTGATTTAGGTTTGC
>DDNL01000013.1 GCA_002341165.1 Shewanellaceae bacterium UBA2521 | reverse complement strand
CCTCGTATGCGGGAGATGCGACAGCCCCCTTATTTTAGCTTGATAATTCAAGAGGTTACAAGCATTTTTCGCTAACCCCCTGTCAAAAACATGACTATCGTCTATTTTGGAAGCTGGAAAAAATAGTTTTTAAGACAAAACAAAGACTTAGAACACCGCTAACCTACTTTGTAAAAAAGCAGCTTAAAAGTGGAAATAAAGTTTATAAAACAAAACATTATCATAAAGTACGCTATAGAGTTAAAAAGATCACTGGAGGTTAGCGTTTTTTAACTTTATTGATGATAACAGCAAATTATTAAAGAACAAGTCTCGGCTCGCAGGTGCAAGCCGAAGTATAAAACAAGCTTAACACAAGACGTGAAAGCGTCCAAAGCCCATTGTCGTGTTTGATCCTAAGCCCAACATTTCACCAATTTTTAAAATCGGCCAAGCTTCGGCGACTTCACCGCTAAAACGCCATTGGCCTGTTAAACCACCTACAGGCATTTTCGTCTTTTGGCTCATCGATTGACGGTGCCACGCTATAAATTGGGTTTGGCTTTCAACCTGATGTTCTGGTAAGCAAGGTTTGGTTTGCATGATAGAACGCGTTAACGGCGCATGATCAATGACCCAATATTTACTGATATCTAACCAGCGGGATAAGGTTTTTTGAATCCAAAAATTCAGATCGAACGTTAAATGTTCTAATGCTTTACCTTTGTACTTCAAACGTAATGGTGTTTGAGTCATCACCGTGATGTCTGGAATCGAAATGGGTGGTTTTGTAGTGAGCCATTGCGATAAAGAGGTAGTAATGAGGTCAGGGTGCACACCATCGGGGGTCATGCTTTCGATGCTCAAAATAGAAAAAGGTGTACGTTGCTCACCTAAACCAAGATGGGCTGCTTGATATAACGCATGAATCACTTGCGAAGCCACTTTTGTGGCATCGCCAAACAAAGACAGTTGAAAGCGAAAAAGCTCACCTGCCTTCCAATGAATTTTGTGATCAGGGCAAGTATGGATCACATAAGGCTTGGGTTGGTTGGTTTGATGTTCAGTAAAAAAGATGTGAAACAAGTCCTCACTATATTGCTTTAATGCATGCCCCCACCAACCATGTAACATCGAGCCTTTAAAAGCAGTCAGTCGTGCTCGTTCATGGAGTTTGAGCGTTACACGCAAAGTGACCGAATTAAATCGGTCACATAATTCAGAAAACGCATCACTCATACAGAAACCTTTTCAAATAATACTTTAAGCTGGTTGAGTTGGTTCTTTTGCTCTTTTTTATGCTTCTTAGGTTTTTCATGGTAATCATACTTTCGCGCTAAATCGTGCAGAGCTTTAGCATCCTCAGGCGCAAGGCTGCCATTTATGGCCAAAAAATCCTGCATAGTTTTGCGAATTAAACCTGCTTGATCTGATTGGTGGCATGTATCAAGCTGAATCCTTAGCTGTTCGATGTCTCGTTCCTGTGGGCGCATGGCTGCGATCCTTCGACGTTCTGCTGCTTCATCTTCTTGTTGCTTTTTTTGAGTTTCAAGTGCCTCTCTTTTGTTGTCTGCTGCACCTTTTTCTTTGTCGTACCAAGCTTTATCAGGTACGTCTTCATCAGCCTTGTTAAATAAATGCGCTAACCGACCTTGAGCAAAAGCTGTACTGCTGTAATCTTTTTTAATCGATTCTTGACGATCTATACCTGCAAAGAGAGGCAAGGTATGCTTTTTGTTTTTAGCTTGGGTAAAACCTGCTTGCTCTGTAGTGGGGTTGTTTATCACCATATATTTGGTGTTTAATTCCGCATTCTCAGAGTTGTCTTTTAAGCGTCCTAAAGCTAATAAGCTTTGAATTTGCGGACTCTCTTGCCAAGTTGGTTTATGAGCACTGTCATACGCTTCTTGATAATGCTGATTCATGTGCTCCGAAAAAGCAGCAAGACAGGTTGCAACCGTATGTTCTTGATTGTGATGATCAGAAATCTGGCACTGATCTAAACTCAATTGCACAGCTCCTGCACCTAAAGATTTTCCGTGCCCTAGACTGTGATAGACGCTTTGATCTTGATGAAACGTCATCGACCACAGCAAAGCACCTAACTCTTCAGGCAAGAGGTTATGAAATACGCATTTACCTGTAAAGGTCGATTGAATAGGTGCAAGTTCCATTTGAGAGAAGACTTTAAGATTCTTATCTTTTTTATCACTGGTACTCTTATCCTGTTCTGGGTTTTTTAGGTTGGTGATCTTATTTTTATTTTCAGGCTCAAAACGGATATAACGCTTCCAACCTGCTAAGGTGTTTTTATTACAGTTAAAATCTTTATAGGTATCATCTTTAGCTCTATCTTGCTCCACATACGCAGGATAAAAAGTCGGTTTTGGACTATTTAAAATCATGTAATGGGAGTCTTCTAACGTTATTGGCTTTTTGGATTTCAAATCACTGAAAAACACCCGACTTTTAAGGCTATAACCCGCCTGCTCTCGCGTGGTGCCTAAGACAAGCTCTGCCATATCGAACATGGCTGGATGTTGATGTTTTTTCTGATACGCATGCAGCAGCTTATGCGGTTGGTAGGCATAAGGCACTCTTGGCATTTTAGCAAAGCCTAGTGCTTTGAGTTTTAAGTTATTTTTTTTATCGAGCAAAGCAAAAACAGGAAAACCCAATTCAGGATGCTGATTTTTTTGCAAATAATCCGCTAATTCTTTGTTGTTATTGTCCAGTAGGTGATTGACCTTTTGCTGAACGCCATCTTTGCTTTCATAGTCACGTCTTTGGTAGAAGAAATAGCTGAACTCAAAGTCTTCTGCTTTCTGTTTTTTCGCATTGAAGATTTTAGGGTCTGTAAACATAAAGTGACCCTTGACTTGATCCTGTTTAGGATTATTTTCTTTTGTTAATTGCTCTGCCCAACGATTTCCTTGTTTACCTTTTGGTTCAGAAATTGTAGCGTAGCAACTTGCAGTTAAAGGTATTTTCTTGAATTTTGCTAATGCGCTTTCTGAGTTTTTTAACTCTTTACCAAAAACACGTCTAATTTCGCTGTGTTTGACTTTGACACAATCGCAAGACATAAAGCGCCACTTCCCTTGTTTGGCATCATGTTTAAGCCAACCTGCCGTGACATTCTTACTGTCTTGGATCACATTTGTAAGATAATAGCTTTTCGAACTCAAATCCCGAAACGACAATTGCCGACTGGTATCAATGAGATGCATTTTACCAAAGCTGGCAATTTCTAAGACGTTGCGGATCATGCCTTTGATGCTAGTTGCAGGGATCACAGGTTGCCCTTGGCTATTCTTCGCCCACTTGACTAAGGTTGTTTCATCTGGTTGCTTTTCTTGCTCACCACCGACGCATAAAGGTGTGGCATTGGTTAAGCTGTAGTGAATTTCGCCACTTAAACCTTTTTTAAAAGGTACATCATGGCTCACTTGATGCGCCCATGCAGGCATATGTACAAATCGAGAAACAGGCACAAAATCATAAGGCGCATGTAAATGTTGATGACCGTAATTATTTTTTGTTTCCTGAGGTTTAGGACGCTTCTCACTTTGATTACGCTGATTCATAGCGCACCTCCTTGTTGTTCATATCCTAAAAATTGTTGTAGATAAGGTTGCCAACGGTAAGCGCGATCGCCTTCTGTTACCATATGATACCAGCAGCGATAATAAGCTTGTTGTTCATTCATGCGTTTCGGTAACAAGACCTTCTGATCCACATAAAAATAAGGCGCATCAAGTTGGTGCTCTTGACTGATGGTTTGCAATTGGTAGGTGTCGCCATGATGATGGCGCACATGCATGCTTTGTTTTTGTGCAGGTCGATACACTTCAGCTTGTAAAATACGTTTATTTGTATCAATCGTCTTAGGTTGAATT
Organism: Shewanellaceae bacterium UBA2521; assembly: GCA_002341165.1. Classification (GTDB taxonomy): domain Bacteria; phylum Pseudomonadota; class Gammaproteobacteria; order Enterobacterales; family Shewanellaceae; genus UBA2521. The sequence continues at coordinate 6,875 of DDNL01000013.1, read as the reverse complement.
TGGGTTTCATCGGTATACATGACCCAAGCAGCGTCACCGCGAAAGAGTGGCAACTTGTCTTGAAGTTGAGTCCAACTGTATAAATGTGTTTCTAGCTGTAACGCAGCGTATTGTGGATTAGGTTTGCTTTTTAAACCTAGATCAAGTTCGGTTAAATTCAGTTGCATGACATGGCCTCTTCATCTAAATCGGATAAAAGGGAAAGATTGAATACATAAGACTCGGCGTTGGCTTGGTCAAACTCGACTAAACTGTGGCCTCGACCGCCTCCTGCACCGATAGGTAATCGACCAGACTTCATATCGGCAAGCGTCAATTTCAAAGCTGAGATTAAATGTTGCTTCACCCTTTTATTCTGTTGTGCTGCTGGCTTTTTCAATAATATGCGAATCCGAAACTGAGGCTGCTCCAATAGCTCTTCGGTAAACAGAGCACCACCTATCACCCCGCTCGTAAAGCGATCGACTTTATTGTAGGTACGTTTAATAACTTGTTCAGGTTGATATTTTACAGGACTATCTTCGACCCATAACAAGCTTGCTTGTTTGTTGCTGTCTTCGGCACAACCAACCAGATCATAAAAATCAATGTTTTTTTCATCTCCTGTTTGAACTTGTGCAAAATGTTCTGGAGGAATCTCTTCAGCCCATTGTTCGCTCTGAACACGGTAATGATAAGCCAAGCGATGTGCCAACATCCCTTTGATGCTGCTACCACAAAGGAAAGGTTTGTGTTCGAGTTGATTGAAGGTGTGATCCGTATTCCAAGTGATCACTTTTTCACTGTATACAAATGATGTTTGGCTTGAACTTGTATCTTCTTCCTGTAATGAAAGCGTGCCCTGACCATAACGCCAGGTATCTAGAGCTTGCAACGGCATATCCAAAAGTACAGAGGACGAGCTATTGAGGCGCTGCGAAAAATCTTCAGTAAGCGTCGTCGGCAAATTTTGCGCTTGATAAGCCTGCATAGCTTGCCCTATCTCAGGATTCTTCTGCAAAGAAAAAGATTGGCTGTCGTAACCGAGCAGTTTAATTTTGCCATGTCCCATACGACCGTGACTGCCTAAACGGAAAAAAGGATCTTGCCACAGTGCCATAAGCTGCGACCATTGCTGTTGCAGATCATCTTCTGATTCATCGAATTGACTTGTCCATTCTAAATGCACCACAAAACGTAAGCCACGCGGTAAGAAGGTCACATCAAATTTACCTGTGTCTGCTGCGGTACCCCGATCGTTCAAACGTACACGTTCACGTTTAAAAGTTTTGCTGACCAAGTTTAATAATGGATCTTGCTCAAGATTTTCAGGTAACGTCAATGGTTGCACAGCTTGACCTTGTGCATTGAGTAACAAACCGTGACTGATGCGTAAACGACCACTTTGTTCACACGATCCAAACCAACTTTCTCGCTGACTTGGTTGCAGCGCTTCGCTTAAATGCAACCACACCCCTGCAATACTGGTTGCTGGTAAATAAGGGATACCGCTGGCATCTCTTGCAACCGCCGTATCAGCACCCAAATCACGCTCACCACTGCAAAGCGACAATGCACTTTGAGTTTCTATCACCAATCTGGCTTGATGAATCCTATGCATGGGTTAACTCCTTTTTGGCTGAGTTCGATTGAACAAGGTCTTTTTCCGCTTTTTTGAGATCGTCGTAATCGGATAAATCGTAATTGATGATACTTTCACAAAACCGTTGCAAAATGTATTGTTTTCGATTTTTAGAGTAAATATTGAGTTGCTTTTTAAAGGCTTCAGCAAAGGTTACAGGCTTATTATCTTCATCAAGCCAAGAGCAGCCCCAGCCGTTTGTATCTGTATTTACATTGCAGATACCTTTTTCTGTATTAAATAGTGCTGAATGCCATGATTCTGGACTAAGGTTATCGACCGCTTCTTTCATCTTACCCCATTGGGTTTTCGACACTCCATAAGGCTGAGCATGTAAAACCCCTTTAAAAGAGCGGGCATTGTTATAGCACGCAAAAACGGCTTGAATCAGCTTATCTTTGTCTTTTATATCTTGTTGTCGAGTCTGATCCGCTTTAGCTTGGGCTTGTACCCAGCGCATCAGTGGCGTATCTTCTTGAACTTCTAAGACTGTGGAGTCCATCATCGGCTGCTTCATACAAGGTAAAGTTATGCCTATTGGTTCCAAGCTCCTCGCATCAATCTTTTCATAGCTCAACCAAGCAGGATTCACACTGATCCAACCTAAACCTTGCTGCTGATTCACGCCTAAACCTTGCCGTTGTAGTTTCTGCAATGCGTCTTGCTTTAAAGGCTGCTTTAAGTCATAGACCAAAACAGAGCCTTTACTGATCAGCAACTGCTCGCCATCAAAGCCTTGTCGTTTCTGATTAAAGCGCCGAATCCTTTTGGTTTTGATCTGACTTTTTTGTGGGTTGAGTTGTCCTTGAAGCTCAGAAATGTCAGCCAGTGCAGGCGTGTAGGTCGGTGCGCCTTCTTGGGTATAACATTCGGCATCCGCTAAACACCAAAGCACCAACTGCTTTGATGGTTCGGTTGATGGTTGCAGCCAATTTTCAGCAAAGTTTGCGTCTTGAATCGATTGCAATTGCACACCGCCGTATTCCGTGCTGCGAGAACGACCAATGCGTAGCTTCATCGAATCTGCCAAGATGTCTATGAAGGTGGCTTGGGCTTCTTTGTCGTCGGTTTCAATCCAAAACAAAAAAGTTTGGCCTGCTTCAATCGCATTATAACTGTAAAGCTGGCCTTCTTTAGCGGTGCCTTTTTTATCATCTAATGCCGTGCGCGTAATGCGTTGCATTTTGGGTTGAGGATAGTCACCTGAAGCGCACACATAAGGCTTCGATAAAGGTTGCCAAAGCTTGTTATCAGTTTGAAAGTCAGAATACAAGCTGTTGCTCACTTCTTCTGCTTGCAAACTTTTTTTAGGCTTTTGCCAACACAAAGGTGTCGGTAAACACACTTGTTGCTGATGGACGAGGTAAGCAGGACTAAAGCGGACTTTGCCAGAATGAAATAAAGTCCAACTTATCTCTGGGCTTAACCGAGTATACTGTTGGGCTGCCAACGCACCTAAAAGTGTATGGCCTGAAATAAAATCTAAGCTGGTATGTTGTAGTGTTGCGGTCGCTTGTTCAGTTAAGACGATAGGATCAAGCGTATGCAAAGAGTAATAAAAACGCATATCAATTTTCCTTAACGATCATCGGGCATCAGTTCAAGTTGTAGTTGGCCTAAACCACGGTTGGTTTTTCCGCCTAAAGTACGAATTAAAGGTAAGCATTGGCTTAACCATGTACGAAAGTGTGCATCGAGAAGCGCTTGATGCTCTAAATAATAAGGATGATCGGTGTTGAAACCCAGTGTTGCATACAAGGTTACAGGAATCGTGACTTCTTCGGTGCGTAAGCTGCCTTCTGCTGTGGTACCTGTCTTAGCATCCATTTTCATCATAGAAGTGGTGTGGTATAAATATTTTCTCTGCTCAGGTTGGGCAAAGAAAGCTTGCTCGTTGGCTGCCAACTGTGCTCGACCGAGCCAAAGTAACGCTTGGCTTTCAAGAGCGTCGCGATCGCCTCGACCAAACAAAACGTTCACGATGTCATTTTGCTCAGCGGGAAACCATGCGTTGGTCTCGGCAAGCGTAAACGCCTGTCTTAAAGCACCTTTTAAGGTTTTGCCTGAAACAAAAGGCAAACCTTGAGCGTCTTTTTGCACCATATTATTCGCATAAATCTGTGCATCTTTACCTTCGCTAATTTGCCAGTCGGATAAAAAGTTGAGTTGAAGTCTATACTCCATTAGGCTTGGGCTCCTTGCGTGTTCTGCTCTTGATTTTTTTCAGGCGCGGTCAGTTTGTGTAAGACTAAAACATCATGCAAACAGCTTTGCTTAGTTTGCTCACAATAAAAAGAGTCTCGGTTTAGATGCTGATAGCCTTTTTCTCTGGGAAAGATCTGTGTGATGGCGTCAGCAAAATCTCTGGCATGTTGAGGCTGAGACTTTACATGGGGCTGTGAGGTTGAAGCTTGAGCTGGATCATGGTCGGTTAAGTGCATAGCTTTTTTGAAATAGGCTTTGGCCTCTTCGTTTAAGCCTTGTGCAACCAAGCTGGCAAGCTGGCGCCATTTACTGATACGCAGACGGCTTGAATTATCTTCTATACAATCCAATAAACCTTTAAGATGCTTCAAAGAACGCGATTCGCCTTCATCGATCAACCAACAGAGTTGACTCAAGTTGATTCCATTAGCTTGAGACGTGACCAAGCCCGCAAAACCATCTTCAATACAGTTCGAGACTTGATATAAAGCTATCGCAGCACGTGGGTTATTGGGATCTTTTTCTTTCGAGAATGCTTTAGCCCGCTCGGTTAAGGCTTCTAATGTCTGATGGGTAAAGATGAAAGGATGCTTGTATTTGTGAAGTAAAATAGCACCGCTGGCGGTGAGTTCCTCAGTCTCTAATGTCACAGAATACTTTTGAGGGAGTTTTTCTAAAAATTTCTTGGAGTTTGTTCTAAAAGATGCGCAAAAGCACTCGACCCAATCTAAGGCGAAACGAGGTTTACACAATAAGGTGACATCGTCACCCCCTAGAATAAGCGGACGCATAGCAAGCTCATCTTTTATCTTGTGCTTCTCGATAATATGCTGCGTTGCCTTTTTCGCTGCCTGCTTCGTCGCTTGCGCTAGACCCTCTGAAAATTTACGAAACAACTTAGCATAGTGCTCAGAACTTAATGACTTCGCAGATTGATTCAATTGTTGCAAAATAGCACCAATGCCATTGCCATCAAGATGGATCATCGCCATGTCTTGCGTATCCGGCTCTTGACAATGCTCTGCCAAGTCTTCCATCAAGCTAAGCGAGCACATGTCAGGCAAAAATTTATCTTGTAATGTGCCTTGTGTTTTCAGCTTTCTGTTTTTATAGACTTGTCTCTGATAACAGGTATCCAAATCCAGAAACTCACTGTGATCTTTCTCTACACTTGCTAAACCTGTTTGCAGTGCAGGTTGCACAATCGCCGAACCTATCGGTAACTTCAAGGTAGGCTGTTGTCTATCCACTTGCAACTGATCTTTGGCTTTAAACATGGCCTGTTGCAAGGTGTCAGCGTGCCCTAAAGCATCAACAAACTTCAAATCAGGGAAATATAACACTAAGGTCGCTGTCCAAGCACTGCGCAAGGTATGCAAAGGTTTAATGCTGTGGGCGTAAGCATAAAAAGCACCACCTTTACAACGGGTAAAACGAATTTGTGGATTGGCTTCGCCTTCAATTAAGTCTGAACTAAGCTGATGCGCTTGCAATACTTGCGCTAGCGTGCTGTTGGATTGGTTATCAATGAGTTGATCTAAACGCTCACTCGCAGCAATAGCATCTTTAAGTTTACCTGTTTTAAACAAATAACTCTGAATGGATTTCGCTTCAAAACAATAACAGTAATAGGTTTGTGACATAAGTTCTCCATGAAAAAAAGGGACAGCACAACCCTTGGGGTGGGTGAAATAAGGAAGTAAAAAAATGTTATAGAACTTTACACAACTTAGATTAAGTACTCGGAGTATGCTGTTCCTTTAATGTCATTTCGTATGTATTGCAATGACCAGCATTGTTGATATATTGCATGATGACATTGTTATGCAATGTGGCCAGACTTCCCGCAACACTCGCAGGAATTTGACCACCTGTGATATTGAGAACTATGTCGCGCTCATCATAGTTTTGAGATTCTGTTTGGATGATCTTATCAAAAGCTCGATAATACTCTTTAATACTGTCTTTGTTGACTGGGGTATCATGAGCTTTGACATTGAATTGAGTCTTAGTATCTTGATTATAACTTTCGAGCCATGCCTTTAAACGATCTATATCTCTTCCACCGTGGGTTTTAATTTCCATTTCTTGAGAATGGACTAGAATAATTTTTTCCAAGTTGTCGGTTTGACCATTTAAGCCACGTAAAGTCTGTTGCCAGTTTATATAGCCTTTTTCTGTTTTGAAGTATTCATCTATTAAATTAATATCTTGTTCCAATTCGCCTTTAAAATTGATTTGACTTTCTTTGTCATTATATTTTAAGTAATAACCAAATTGACCATTTCTTTGCATGATTAACTTCATATTACTGGAGTCTAAAGGCGAACAAATCATGATAATCACTTTAGGCTGTCGTGTTTTTTGTCCCAACTCTTCAAGATGGCGCAACCTCATAAAGACAGAGCCATGTTGTTCTATTTTTTTATAAGCGACGTAAATACCCACCAGTAGAACACCTGTATAAATAAGCTCTTCACTACTTATGGAAATAAAAGGTTGTGCCCATTGCCAAAGAATATGAATCCAATAATGCAAAAAATCGCTAAGAGGTGAAGCTAAAGCTGCGATACATAAAGCGAAGACAATACTGAAAAATAAGGTAAGGTAATAAGATTTAGAATTAATACTTTTTAAGACTTGGAGCCGACTTCCTTGAGACATATATTTTCCTTAATATACAAATGTTGAACCGACCACATCATACAACAGATTTTTATAGGTTAAAATAGACGCAACAAGATAAATAAGTTAAGGTAAAAAGGATAGGTTTTTTTCATAAGTAAGCAAATCGTAAAAGCGCTAACCTCCAGTGATCTTTTTCACTATATAGCGCATAGTATTTTAAGTTATTGTCCTATATGATTTATTTTCGGTTTCGAACTGCTTTTTTAGCAACCTAGGTTAGCGGTATCCTAAATATTTGTTTTATATCATAAAATATTTTTTACGTCCTCAAAAAACTGCTTTGGTGACTTTTTTGACAGGGGGTTAGCGAAAAGGGCTTGCAACCTTTTGAATCTTAAAGCTAAAATAAGGGGGCTGTCGC
>DDNL01000004.1:7110-12997 GCA_002341165.1 Shewanellaceae bacterium UBA2521 | reverse complement strand
CGGGTTATGAGCCCGACGAGCTACCAAGCTGCTCCATCCCGCGACTGAAAACGATGTGCATCTTAACAGCTCATTTATTCTTTGCAAGAGATATTTACATTTTTTGTTTTGTTCGCTGTTAATTTAGCCAAGATTATGTTTTTCTAGAGTGAGAACCCATTCTTTCTGGTTTAGTTCAGGCGGGAGATGGAGTATAATCAGGGCTTATTTTTTTATAGAGCACCTTGTATGTTGAATTATTTTGCCGCAGCGCCGAAAGGCTTTGAATATCCTCTTGCCCAAGAACTCAAAACTCTAGGGGCTGAACAGATCAAAGAAAGTGTTGCGGGTGTTTACTTTTCTGCTGACTTAGATGTGGCGTACCGTGTTGTGATGTGGTCGCGCTTAGCAAGTCGTATTGTACTTATTTTATATCAAGGTAAAGTGGATTCTTTAGAAGCTTTCTATGATGAGGCTTTTGCTCTAGATTGGCCTTCCCATTTTGATGCACGTACTACTTTTGCAGTGGATTTCTCAGGTACCAATAAGTGGATCAATAACACCCAGTTTGGTGCATTAAAAATCAAAGATGCTATTGTTGATCGTTTTCGTGAAGAAGGTACACAACGTCCTTCGGTGGATAAACAAGATGCTGAGATCCGTATTAATGCCAGAATTAAACGTGAGCAGCTCACCATTGGCTTAAATTTTTCGGGCAATTCTATGCATCAGCGTGGTTACCGCGCACAAACCGGACAAGCACCGCTTAAAGAAAACTTAGCTTGTGCTTTATTAATGCGAAGTCAATGGCACAAAGAACAGCAAGCGGTAATGGATCCATTTTGTGGTAGTGGTACGATATTGATTGAAGCGGCACTTTGGGCTGCTGATGTCGCACCTGGTTTACATAAAACACAATATGGCTTTGATTTTTGGCGAGGCCATCAGTTGCAAGTCTGGCAAAGTGTTGTGGATGAAGCTCAGGCTCGTGCTGAAGCCGGTTTACAGTCTTGTACTAAGCGCTTTTATGGCTCAGACGAAAGTTATAAGCTGATTCACATAGCAAAAGACAATGCGCAGCGTGCAGGCGTTGGACATTTAGTGGAGTTTACTTGTCAAGATGCACTCGAGATGACGCCTCGTGCTCAAAAAGGCTTACTTTTGAGTAACCCGCCTTTTGGCCAACGTATTGGTGAATATAATAATCTTTTGCAGTTCTTTTATCAGTTTGGCCATCATCTTAAGCAGCATTTTGCGAACTGGCAGGTAAGTTTGTTATCCAGTGAGCCTGAACTGCTTTCAGCGATGAAGCTCAAATATGATAAACAAGTCAAGCTCTATAATGGCTCTCTTGAGTGTGTATTGTGTCACTACCACATTCATGAGCAAAGTACATCAGAGCCTGTAGCTTTAGCTCAGGTTGCTGAGCCTTTTGTAAACCGCATTAAGAAAAACAAAAAGCAGATTCAAAAGTGGGCGAAACAGCAAGGTATTGATTGTTATCGCTTATACGATGCCGATTTGCCTGAATACAATGTGGCGGTTGATTGTTATCAAGATTATGTGGTTGTACAAGAATACGCCGCGCCAGACACGATTCCTATTGCTACAACAGAAAAGCGTCTCACAGAAGTCTTGTTGTCTTTACCTCAGGTACTCGATTGTGACCCTGAAAATATGATCGTCAAGCAAAGGCGTAAGCAGAAAGGTAAAGCGCAATATGAGAAACAACAAGATGAAGATTTAATCCTGATTGTAGAAGAGTATGGTGCACGCTTAAAGGTCAACTTAACCCAATATCTGGATACAGGATTGTTTTTGGATCACAGATTAACGCGCAAACTTGTAGGTGAAAAGTCTAAAGGTAAAGATGTGTTAAACCTGTTCTCCTACACAGGCACAGCATCGGTGCATGCGGCTTTAGGTGGTGCAAAGTCTGTGACAACGGTTGATATGTCAAAAACTTACATGCGCTGGGCTCGAGAAAACTTTGAAATTAATCAACTGTTCAATTGGAATTACAAGTTTATTCAAGAAGATTGTTTACAGTGGCTAGAAACGGATACGGCAACCTATGATTTGATTTTTGTCGATCCACCGACCTTCTCAAACTCGAAGCGCATGGAACAAACCTTTGATGTACAACGCGATCATGTACATTTGCTATTACAGCTCAAAGAGAGGTTACGTCCTGAAGGAGAAATTATTTTCTCGAATAACAAGCGTAAGTTCAAGATGGATCATGATGCTTTAAAAGATGCAGGATTACAAGCGGTGAATATTGATCAGAAAACACTACCGCTTGATTATAAGAGAAGACCACATATTCACAATTGTTGGATTGTGACGCATGCAAGATAATCCATCTCTTTATCTTTATCATACACAAGGTTGTCATTTATGCGATCAAGCACAGGATATGCTTGATCAATTACAAGTGCGCTACCTTTTACGTGATATTTTTCCTGATCCTGTACTGATGGAACAATATGGAACGCGAATCCCCGTATTATATTGCAATGCAACGCAAAGAACGCTTGGTTGGCCTTTTACGCCCCAAGCGTTAATTTTATTTTTGGAGTCCGATGCATGAGTTTAATGAGAATGAACCAAGGCTGTTTGGCTTATGGTTATGTTCCTTTGTTGCAAGATGCAGACTTCGTCATTGAACCTTCAGAGCGTGTATGCTTGGTAGGGCGCAATGGTGCAGGCAAATCATCTTTAATGAAAGTTTTAGAAGGCACCTTAGAGCTTGACTCAGGTGAACTTACGGTTGAACAAGGGTTGAAAGTTGCAAGATTGCAGCAAGATCCACCTCAAGTCCTCGATCAAAATATTTATGCTTATATCGCAGAAGGCTTAGCTGAAGTAGGGCAAGCATTACAAGCCTATCAGACTTTAGTACAAGAGCTTGAGACCCACTCTGATGAGAAGCGTCTTAATCGTATGATGCAATTACAGCAAGAGATAGAAGCGGGAGATGGTTGGCAGTCGGATCAAAAAATTCAATCCATATGCCAAAGGTTACACCTCAACCCTCATGCCTGTATGTCGGAACTCAGTGGCGGTTGGTTACGTAAAGTTGCTTTAGCGCGCGCTTTAGTGGTTGAGCCGGATATACTTTTGCTCGACGAGCCGACCAACCACTTAGATATCGATACGATTGAGTGGCTTGAACAATTCTTACATACCTTCCAAGGTGCGATAGTCTTTATCAGTCATGATAGACAGTTTATCGATAAGCTTGCAACCCGTGTGATTGACTTAGATAGAGGGCGTGTGACGTCATGGCCGGGTTCTTATCAGGCTTATTTAACCGGCAAACAAGCAGCTCTTGAAGTCGAAGAAGCACAGCAGGCTTTATTTGATAAGAAACTTGCACAGGAAGAAGTTTGGATACGTCAAGGTATCAAGGCACGCCGTACGCGCAACGAAGGCCGTGTTCGAGCGCTTAAAGCGATGCGTCAGGAGCGTCAGCAGAGGCTATCACGTCAAGGACAGGTGAGTATGTCAACCTTCCAAGATAACAAGTCAGGAAAACTTGTTTTTGAAGCGCAAGATTTAGATTTTGGTTATCCAAATCAACTCATTGTACGATCTTTTAGTACGACGGTTGTGCGCGGTGATCGCATTGCATTGGTTGGGCCTAATGGTTGTGGTAAATCGAGCTTAATTCAGCTTCTACTTGGACAGCTTCAGCCTCAATCAGGCTCTGTGAAGCAAGGCACTAAAATTGATGTTGCTTATTTTGATCAGTACCGTCAAGCTTTGGATGAAGAAAAAACGGTTGAAGAGAATGTAGGCCAAGGTAAGCAAATGGTCATGGTGCAAGGGCGGGAAAGACATATCTTAAGTTATTTGCAAGACTTTTTATTTAGCCCTGAGCGCTCGCGAACCCCTGTTAAGGCTTTATCAGGCGGAGAAAAAAATCGCTTGTTATTGGCTAAGCTCTTTTTAAAGTCTGTAAACGTTTTGATTTTAGATGAACCGACTAATGATCTAGATGTGGATACACTTGAGCTTCTGGAATCTTTATTGGCAGATTTTACCGGAACATTATTGATCGTGAGTCATGATCGTGCTTTCATTGATGAGACGGTCACGAGCAGCTGGTGGTATGCCGGTGATGGGATCTGGCAAGAGTATGTGGGTGGTTACCAAGATGCCTTAGCACAAGGTGCTGTGTTTTATAGTGCTGAGCAAAAAAGCTTGAACAAACCACATACAACATCCAATACAAAGCCTGCACAGTCTGCTCAAGTGACGCAAGGTGCTACACCCAAGAAGCAGAAAAAACTGTCTTACAAATTGCAAAGAGAGTTAGATGCTCTACCTGAACTCATGCAGCAAGTGGAGCAAGAGATTGAAGTCTTGCAGCAGGAAATTGCAGCACCTGAGTTTTATACTCAAGCACAAGATAAAGTGCAAGTGACATTAAGTCGTTTAGAAGAAAAAGAACAAGCTCTTGAACAATACTTTGAACGTTGGGAAGAACTTGAAGCATTAAAATAATAATTGAAAACTAAATGTGTAATGGAAGATTTTATGAATAAAAAACCAATGAAAGCCTCGATGAAGAGGCTGTTTACCTTGGCATGCTTATATGGCAGTACTTATGCTACGGCGCAACTCCCTACAACCTATAAAGTTCAGTTTCTGAACACAGAAAATATAAAATTGATGGCAGCTATTTCAGGTCAAGCGCTGAATAATAATGGACATGTTGCGGGCCATGCTCAGCCTCGAGATTTATTTAAACCACATGAATTAACTAACTGTGAACACCCCAATATAAAGAAAACGAACCGTTGTGCTTTAGAATCGGTCGATAAACCTTTTGTGATCGAGGCTTTGCCTTTTTTGGTAACAGAAGATGCAATAAATTCTCAGGTAGCCAAGCTTGATTTACAAGAGTTTAAACTCGATTTTCTCAACTTGAGTTGGTCCTCAACTTACAGTTCAACTGAGCATGCATCAAGCTCTATGTATGTGTACGCTTTAAGTGAAGACGATTTTCAGGTGGGAGCTTTAGTACCTACACAGAAAGAGTTTGAAGATAGATACTACCGTGATTATGAATTAAAGGGTTACGTGAAGCATTCTGACAACACTTTGATTTTATTAGAGCCTCAAGAAAGTTCTAAGACCTATAAGGTAGCAACGGTAGGTGGTTTAAGTGAGGCTAGAGCTATTACTGATATCGACAATACAAAATATATTGTTGGGATGGTGAGTACATCTCTTACCGAAGCCAGCGAAAAGGTTGTGGATTCTTGTATAAGCAAGCATGGTGCAGCCCCCACAGCGGCAGACCCCACAGCGGCAGCCCCCACAGCGCTTGATACTTGTATTCAACAGTATCAGTTGGTGCCTAAAAATAATATACCAAGCATACAGTATCATAAGCGTGCTGCTATTTGGCAGTATGATGAAAGTGAAACAACACTTCAACCTACTTTGCTTGGGTTCCCCAAAGAAGAAAATTTTGATGATCAGGAGTTTCCTAGTTTGACGCATGCCACGGCTCTAGATATATCTACTTCAGGTACCGCCGTGGGTTTCTCTTCACTTACAGGTATGGATGAAGTGGAAGTCAAGATTCTTGAAACAGACACAGAACTCTATAATGGTCAGGATCAGGTAGAAAAGCCTAAAGAAAACAAAAAAATCAATACTTATCAAAGTTTTGCCGTATTGTGGCGCGAGGCGCATCAGTCTCAAGCTGATACCCCAGCTGCGGTAGAAGCAGTGTATCGTAGTGATGAGATGAAGGCCTCTCAAGCTACTGCGATTACACAGGTTGATGGAAATGAATTTATTGTCGGTGACTTTACCCAAAAAATGGAACGTACGTATCGTCATAAAGCTTTTTACTATCAAAAGCCTCCTAATACAGATGCTCCTAATA
>DDNL01000004.1:0-6745 GCA_002341165.1 Shewanellaceae bacterium UBA2521 | reverse complement strand
TAATACAGATGCTCCTAATACAGAAAAGAAGAACTTCTTTCATCAGCTCAAAGGTATGAGTACAACCGATAATGATCGCTCTACTTATGCTAAAGATATCCGTCAAATAAACAATCAAGGCGCAAACAGCCATACATTCATCATTGGAGACATGGAAACAGCTCGTGTGAACCGCCGAGTGAATAAAGAATTAAGACAAATACATGGCTTTATCTATGATTTAGGTGATGATATTGCAGATACAGCAGACGATACCTTTAAAGATTTAAATAGCATGTTAACTTGTCAGGCTAAAGGTTTAAGTGATACAGGAGAGACTGCAGGTACGCTTTTAGAAATTTCCAATGCGATAGAGATTAATGAAAATGGAGACATCTTAGCGAATGCGCTTGTTTATGAAGATATGAAAGAGGCAGACGAGAACGGTTTCTTAACAGGAAAAATCGATTCAAGGACTAAGGAATATGTAGTGCGTCCTGTAATCCTTTCCCCTGATTACAGTGGTACTCAGCCTTGTGCTCACAATGTAGTATACAATAAGCATGAGAACGCTTCTTACAAAAGACAGGGTGCAGGCATGGCGCATTTACTTTTATGTTTATTGGGCTTTGTAGGGTTTAGATACTATCGCAAGCTTAAAGTTGCATCATAGCAGCGGCCTGTATGCGAGCATACATTGTGCTTGGTCTTGAGTTGAAAAAATTATCTTGATTTTGCAGGGCAAAGTATGAGGTAATGTAGACATCAACAACTCAAGGATGATATGTGTGCTCAAAGATTTATGCGAGGCAGGCTTCCTAGACTATAGCCTGTCTCTTGATGTGTTTAAACCAAGCTGTTTTCGTATTTCAGGTTGTGAAGTTCATATGCTTGAATTAGGCGTGATTGAGTTCAGGCCTGATAGAGAAACATCTCAGGCTATAGTTTTGTCTTGTGGTATTCACGGTAATGAAACCGCGCCGATTGAGTTATGTAATCAGCTTATTCATGATATTCTTACAGAAAAGTTGCAGTTAGCACATAGGCTACAGATTCAACTAGGCCATTTACCTGCTATCGTTCAGCAAAAGCGTTTTGTGGAAGAGAATCTCAATCGACTCTTTGCGTATCGCGATCCGCCTCCGCTTGATGCATCTTATGAGCGTCACCGAGCTTGGCTATTACAACAAGCTACAAAGCAGTTCTTTGCTCAAGAGGGAACACAGGCTTTGCACTTAGATTTGCATACGTCTATTCGTGCTTCTCAATACCCTTTATTTGCTGTGTATCCATTTCTCCATCACCAACCTTATAATAAACGTCTGCTTTCCTTTTTAGCAGAAAGTGAAATTAAGACGCTTCTTTTGTCGCATCAACCTACTTCAACTTACAGTTACTTTTCAGCACAGTTAGGCGCAGATGCTGTGACTTTGGAGTTAGGTCAAGTGAAGCCTTTTGGCAAAAATAATCAAGAGATGCTAGCACCTTTTAGAGCAGCTCTTGTGCAGCTTTTAACTGTACCTACATGGGAACCTGAGTCAGCTTGGCAATCTATGCGCATATTTAAAGTGACTCAAGAGCTTATTAAACATCATCAAGATTTTACATTTACATTCGCTGATGAAATTAAAAATTTCACCACATTTGAGCGTGATGCAGTGCTTGCTTACGAGAATGATGAGCCTATTTATGCCGTAGAGGATCAAGCTGCTATTGCTTTTCCTAATGCTCAGGTTGCACTAGGTGAAAGAGCTTTATTAATACTTAAACCTTATGAGTTGAACTCGGATGACATAAGATAAATGCAATAAAGTTATCATGAATAAAAAGGAATTTAATATGACGCAAGGATTACAACCTCAAGCTGTTTCAAAGTTGAAACGGCCGCCGTCAACACAGAGTTGTCATTTTTCTCAGCCAAATGAAATCGTGATCCCAACTTTCACTTTACTGAGTAAAGAGGGCAGCGTTGCTGATCATGCACAGCTACCGAAGCTTGATCAAGAGCAAGCACTGCGTATGCTCGACTGTTGTATCTTTACTCAGATTTTAGATGAACGTATGCTTGCTTCTCAGCGCCAAGGACGGATTAGTTTTTATATGACTTGCACGGGCGAAGAAGCCGCCGTAATAGGCTCTGCCGCCGGATTAGAGCCTTGTGATATGATTTTAGGCCAATACCGAGAACATGCTGCTCTGCGCTACAGAGGCTTTTCTACTGTGCAGTTTATGCACCAGATGTTTAGTAATGAACATGATTTAGGTAAAGGCCGGCAAATGCCCATCCATTACGGCTCAAAAGACTTAAATTACCAGACTATCTCTTCACCTTTAGGGACGCAGATTCCACAAGCCGCAGGCGTTGCTTACGCTCAAAAGCTTAAAGATGAACAAGCTTGTACTCTATGTTATTTTGGTGAAGGTGCTGCATCAGAAGGTGATTTTCATGCTGGGATGAATATGGCTGCAGCCTTACAGACACCGACTATTTTCTTTTGTCGTAATAATGCCTATGCTATATCCACACCTGTGAGTGAGCAATATGCCGGCGATGGTATTGCACCAAGAGGTATGGCCTATGGGATGCCTTGTATTAGAGTTGATGGCAATGACATACTTGCCGTGATGGCGGTAACACAGCAAGCTCGAGCTTATGTTCTATCGCATCAAGCACCTATTTTAATTGAAGCCATGACATATCGTGTTGGTGCGCACTCAAGCTCTGATGATCCAACAGGTTATCGTTCAAAAGAGGAAGAAGATACATGGCGTGCAGAAGATCCTGTTGGACGTTTTAAACTTTGGATGCTGCATAAAAAGTGGGCGACATCAGAGCAAATTGCTCAAATCGAGCAAGATTATAAAGCAGAAATTTTAGCTCAGGTGAAACAAGCCGAATCCATACCTCTACCTCATATTGATACGATTATTGAAGATGTGTATCAAGATCCAAGTGAGCACTTGAAAGAGCAGCTCGCCGACTTAAAGAAGCATATCAAAAAATATCCTCAAGATTATCCAAAGACCTCAGGGAGAATCTCTTCATGATAGAAATGAACATGTTGCAGGCTATTAATTCTGCGCTCGATGTAGCGATGGAACAAGATGAGCGAGTCTTGGTTTTTGGAGAGGATGTGGGTCATTTTGGTGGCGTGTTTAGAGCGACTTCAAAATTAAAAGAAAAATTTGGTGCGGATCGTTGTTTTAATACACCACTTACCGAACAAGGCATTGTTGGTTTTGCTAATGGTTTAGCCTCGCATGGTATGCTACCCATTGCTGAAATTCAATTTGCAGATTATATTTTTCCAGCTTTTGATCAAATCGTAAATGAAAGTGCTAAGTTTCGTTATCGTAGTGGTAATCAATTTAATGTTGCGGGACTCACCATTCGTGCTCCTTATGGCGGCGGTATTGCTGGTGGCTTGTATCACTCACAATCTCCAGAAGCTTACTTCACCCATACACCAGGTTTAAAAGTAGTGATACCAAGAGATCCTTTTCAAGCCAAGGGCTTACTTTTAGCCTCGATTCGTCATCCTGATCCGGTTGTATTTTTTGAGCCCAAACGTTTGTATCGAGCAAGTGTTGCAGAAGTGCCTGAGCAAGATTATGAACTTGACTTGAGTCAAGCAGAGCTGTTGCAAACAGGCACAGACATCACGTTGCTAGCATGGGGAGCTCAAGTTGAGATGATTCAAAAAGCAGCATCACTTGCTGAGCGCGATGGTATCTCATGTGAAGTCATTGATCTCAAAACTTTGATGCCTTGGGATAGAAATACAGTAGCTGATTCGGTCACTAAAACCGGACGCTTGCTGATTAATCATGAAGCTCCTTTAACAGGTGGTTTTGCATCTGAAATTGCAGCGACAATACAAGATATGTGCTTTTTACATTTAGAGTCTCCGATTGAGCGCGTATGCGGGCTAGATACCCCTTTTCCTTTATGTCATGAAAAAGAATATATGCCTGATCATCTTAAAACATACGAAGCCATTAAAGCTTCTGTGCATTATTAGGGAGGAAGTTATGATGAGAAAAGAGTTTGTTTTACCTGATATTGGCGAAGGCATTGTTGAATGCGAAGTGGTTGATTGGTTGATTGAAGAAGGTCAAGTTATTGAAGAAGATCAAGCGGTAGTCGATGTGATGACGGACAAAGCATTGGTGCAAATTCCAGCACCTTTTTCAGGCACCATTACGAAACTTTATTATAAAAAAGGCGAAATAGCTAAAGTGCATAAGCCTTTGTTTGAAATTGATGTACAAGAGCATCCTGAAGCAGAGCCCCTAGCAGAAATTTCACTAGAACTTGCATCCAGTCCTTGTGAGCAAGATTTAACAGACGAAGAGTTTTTAAAACACGTCCGTGACATGCCTTTATATGATGAGGCTCCAGCTGTTATCTCTGAACTTTCACAAGCTGTAGGCGATACGATAACAAAAGCCGTAGCAAGTCCAGCTGTGCGCAGGTTGGCTCGTCATTACGAAATAGATTTGAGCGGAGTTCAAGGCAGCGGTAAACATGGACGTATCTACAAAGAAGATTTAGAAGCTTACCGAAAAGCTAAAGAGAAATCCGCTTCGATAGAAGTGATCCATGAGCACACAGAACAACTCAGTCCGATGCAGCGTAAAATGGCGGAAGCCATGACGCACTCTGTACAAACTATTCCTCATTTTACTTACTGTGATGAGTTTGATGTGACTGAGTTGGTTACATTGAGGGCACGCATGCAGCAAAAAAAGCAGAACATGAGTTTTATGCCTTTTTTCATTAAAGCTTTGAGTATGAGCTTGCTTGAGTTCCCTAGGTTTAACAGTCAGTTAAATCAAGATGTCACAGAAATCACCTATTTATCGCATCATCATATAGGCTTTGCGTTAGATTCAAAGCTAGGTTTATTGGTGCCCAATATTAAAGATTGTCAACATAAAACGATAGATGAAATTCATGATGATATGCAGCGTATCATGCAACAAGGTAAAGCAGGTCGTATTGCGCCTGAAGATTTGCAACAAGGTACTATTACGATATCTAATATAGGCTCTATTGGAGGCACAGTTGCTACACCTATTATTCATCAAGGACAAGTTGCTATTGTTGCATTAGGTAAAATTCAAGCTTTACCTAGGTTTGATGCTCAAGGTCAAGTTCAAGCCCGTCAGATGATGCAGGTGAGTTGGTCTGCAGATCATCGTGTTGTGGATGGGGCTATGATGGCACGCTTTTGTAATGCGTGGAAAAAGTTATTAGAATCGCCTGAAATCATGCTTATACATATGCGTTAGACTGTATATAGTCGTTCAAGCTAAGCCGCTGTTGAGGCGGCTTTGACGTCTTAGCTATGTATCTGCTGTGATAAGTTCACAAGCTTTATTGTGCGATATGATGCTCAAGCTTTATCTTGGACACAGCACTTAAAGCATTCACACTTGCATTGCGTAGTGAAATCTTGCCTGAATTTGATTCGATCAGAACGACACGTTCGATGGCATCGATTTTAAATCCAGAACGCGCATAAAAAGCCAGAGCACATTGCATAGGAAGGAGAGACGGGTTAAACGCTGCATTTTCGGCATAACGACCAAAGAACTCTTGACCACATACCGTTTGTAATCCAATGGCTGCGTAGTTACCAGAGTATGGTGCATAGCTCAAATTAACATGCTTGAGTGTTTCATTGATGAATGCATCATGCTGCGCTAAAGGTACAGATAGTTGCTGTTTTTGTGTGTTAAATAAGGAATGCTCTACATCTAAACTTTTAGCATTGAATGGATCATGAATGAGATCATGGAGCAGACGTGAAGGCTTTTGGGCGACGTGTACCATCAGATTATCATATAAGTCCAGTTCCAGTAAAAACTGACGACAATGACCACAGGGACTGATATTGGTGGTAATGGCTTTAATACCTGTTGCTCCATCTTGCCACGCGTGACTGATGGCGGTTTGTTCCGCATGCACGGAGTGAAAAAGTGCTTCGTTACGAATCTCTAAATTCGCACCCATATAGAGGTTATCACCTTGATCGAGCACGATAGCTCCAACATGAAATTGACTGACAGGTGCGACAGAGAAGTTCGCTGCAATAGGAAGCAGTTCGAGCATTACATTTTTGTCATCGAGATTAAATTTGCTCTGTAAGTCATATTTTATGGCCGCGGGAATTTTTCCGCAAAAATCAGATGCGATGTAGGGCTCTAAATATGTAGCGATTTCAGGTTTTACATTGCGCAACAGTAACTTTTTTCTTTGTAGTAAATCTTCCATAATTGCTTCCTTTTATAACTGTTGAAGATATTCAAAAAGCCGACGTAACAAATTAAGCTTACGTGGATCATGCTCATACTGATAGACTAAATTTTCGAGTTGAATGAGGTACTGTTCGATATCTAATGTATTTTGGCAATGATGCTGCCAACGCTTTGACTCTTGCTCGTTAAATGTTTGAGGATAATTACGACCGCGAAAGAGAAAAAACATTTCGCTTAGACGAGGATCTTGAAAATCAAGCTCCATATCGGCAAGATTAGGAATAGGGGCTTGCCTTATTTTGAGCATTAATGCTTTATCATGAGGCTTAAAAAAGCCGCCGCTGTAAAGCATCTCGTCTGGATGTGTAGGTGCGGCTCTATCTGAAGGTACGCTATACACTTCGGTTAGTTTTTTAGCTAATTCTGGATATTGCTGTAGCTGTTGCAGTTGCTGATATGCATACTGTTGATCCAGATGAATACGCTGCGCCGCTTCAGTAGT
>DDNL01000050.1 GCA_002341165.1 Shewanellaceae bacterium UBA2521 | reverse complement strand
TCTCCCAGCTGAGCTATAGCCCCGCTGCACTCAAGATTATTAGATAACTTCTCTTGACCGCGAGGCGCATTCTATGCACCTCAGAGCCAAGAGTCAATGATTTTATGCTTGTTTTTCTCTGTTTGCTATAAAATTAAGCGCCTTGGTGATTCTTTCAACAGAACGAGCCTGGCCAATCATCAATAAAGTCTGATCCAGTGACGGCGACTGCCCTGCTCCTGTGACCGCAACACGAAGTGGCATACCGACTTTACCCATTCCCACATCAAGCTCAGTGGCTGTATTGGAAATAGCCTGTTGAATGGATTCGGCAGTCCAGTTTGATAAATTCGCTAACTTTTCCTGTACTGCCAACAAAGCTTCTTTGGCAACTGGTCGTAAATGCTTTTTCGCTGCTGTTTCGTCAAAAGCATCGTATTCTTCATAAAAATAACGACTCGCCGCGGCCATCTCTTTTAAGGTCTGCGCGCGTTCAGCTAAAACAGCAACCACATCAGTTAAAGCAGGGCCTTGCGTCATATCAATGTTTTGACCTTGCATATGCCACAATAAGTAATCTGCTACTTTCTCTCTAGGCATATTTTTAATATATTGATGATTTACCCAGTTCAGCTTCTCTGTATTAAAAGCAGAGGCAGCTTTGTTGATCTGCTCTAAAGAGAAGTATTGAATCATTTCTTCCATGGAAAAAATCTCTTGATCACCGTGTGACCAGCCTAAGCGTACTAAATAATTGAGCAAAGCTTCTGGCAAATATCCTTCATCGCGGTACTGTAAAACACTGACAGCGCCATGACGCTTCGAAAGTTTAGTACCATCGTCACCTAAAATCATAGACACATGTGCATATTCAGGAATAGGTGCTCCCAATGCCTTTAAAAGATTAATTTGTCTAGGTGTATTATTGATATGGTCTTCTCCACGCACAACATGCGTAATTCCCATATCCCAGTCATCAATCACAACACAAAAATTATAAGTGGGCGTGCCGTCTGAACGTGCAATAATTAAATCATCTAACTCACGATTAGACACTTCAATCGTGCCACGGACATGATCTTTGAAGGTGACAGAGCCTTCTTGTGGATTTTTAAAGCGTATCACATAGTCACCCTCTTGTTCAGGCTGTGTATGCGTTAAACAATGTCCATCGTAACGAGGCTTTTCACCTTTTGCTTTTTGCGCTTCTCT
Organism: Shewanellaceae bacterium UBA2521; assembly: GCA_002341165.1. Lineage (GTDB taxonomy): Bacteria > Pseudomonadota > Gammaproteobacteria > Enterobacterales > Shewanellaceae > UBA2521. The sequence goes on along the minus strand of DDNL01000050.1, from coordinate 16,668 downwards.
TAAGTTATCAAGACGCTCTCTTGAACAATAACAACGGTATGCTTTACCTTCTTGTCTAAGTTGGTCAATAAAAGATTGATAGCGATCAAAGCGTTTGGTTTGATAGTGCGGCCCTTCATTCCATGTCAAGCCCAGCCAATTCATGCCTTCAATAATCGCATCCATAGCCTCTTGTGTTGAACGTTCTATATCTGTATCTTCAATACGTAACACAAACTGGCCTTGTTGAGCTTGCGCATAAAGCCAAGAATAAAGCGCTGTACGAGCACCCCCTACATGGAGATAACCTGTTGGGCTCGGTGCAAACCTTGTTTTAATGGTCATGGTGTTTCATTTACCCTTATATCGTCATAAATTATTGTTATAAGTGATCTACCCTAGATCGCTTCTCCCCTATTCTACCAGCCTATTGGCTACATCCCAAATCTTCTATTCTAAGCTATTTTTTAAACAAAATGCATAAAATAAAGACACTTACAAAATAATATGCATTTAATCGTTGACAGTCTGAGTTCTATCTTTATAATTGCGTCTCGTTGAAGAGGACGATTAGCTCAGTTGGGAGAGCACCTCCCTTACAAGGAGGGGGTCACTGGTTCGAGCCCAGTATCGTCCACCAACAACCAACTAAAGTGGGCGATTAGCTCAGTTGGGAGAGCACCTCCCTTACAAGGAGGGGGTCACTGGTTCGAGCCCGGTATCGCCCACCACTTTAGTTACCTACCCAAAGGACGATTAGCTCAGTTGGGAGAGCACCTCCCTTACAAGGAGGGGGTCACTGGTTCGAGCCCAGTATCGTCCACCACTCTTATCATCTCAAATCACGTATTTCTATATCTCGCGAAGTTTTTTTAACGCAGCAATGCAACGCTCCCTACTTTTAGAACACATATACAACTCATGATGAAGAAAAACGACACAAACGATAAACGTTGAAAGTAAAATACCCTCAACGCTCGTCTAAACAGAAATGTCTTAGAGCACCTTATCTTTGACAAACCGCCCTTGAATAAATAACCACGCCTTTTTTAAACTTGATTCAGGCTCTATGCTCACTATCAAAGCAGGGAATCCCAACAAAGCCATAAACAAAAAGACATAACCTTCAAATAAGCCGAATAACCAGCCTGAAAGCATAGCTGCGCCACCTAGAAATAGACACATAGATAAACCATTGTAAGCTGACTGCAAAGGTACAGCTCTTGATATATCAGACTCTTGAATAAAACGTATCATAAGTAAGTGAGTGGCCGCATACGTCATACCATGTAATGTCTGAGCCAGCAAAATAGACCAACTATCACTAGCAAAAGCTGTGATCGTCCAACGTACTACAACAGATAACCCTGTAAGATACAGTAAATGCTGAATCCTCAAAGCGCCTAATAACTTTTGTCCAAAAGCAAATACAGCAATTTCGACCAACATAGAAAACGTCCAAAAATAACTGATTTCTGTGTAGGAAAAACCAAGCTTCTGCCACCAAATCGCACTAAAACTATAGTAAGCTCCATGACTTGCTTGTAATAACGAAACTAAAATGAGAAGACGAGCACAAACACTATCTTTAAATAATGCAGCTAAATCTTTCCAAGAAGCTTTAGCAAAAGCTAAAGATTGTATAGATTTGACTCGAGGTCGCGTCAAACTCCATGCGAAATTAATCAATAAAATAGCGCATAAAGCATGAGGTATGTAATACTTTCCATATTGCTCAATGATATACCCCACAGCCATTACGCCAGCAATAAAGCCTATCGTACCCCAAATACGTACACGGCCATAATCAATATATTCTAACTTGGCCATCTGTGTGAAAATAGCATCTGTTAAAGGAATGACTGGCGCAAAGACCACATTGACAAACATCGTCATCAAAAATAAATAAAACGCATAATCCGAGGCTAAGTGCAACCCTGTAATCAAAAAAGACAGTAACAATAAAACTGAGGTGTAAAAGAAAGCTCTTGATAAAAGAGGCGTAATCACTAAGTTAACAATGCCTCGTACTACAGCACCACAGCCTAATGTTAAACCAATAAGACCCACTGACACTTCTTGATATTCGAGCCAAACCGACCAAAAAGATTGAAATATGCCATAAGCAAAGAAAAAGTAAAATAACATCTGCGATGACCATAAGAATGGCCCGACCTGAACACGCATGGCTCAACTCCCATTTATAAAATCAATAACCGATTGATTATACTTTACTTTTATGGAAAATACTGTAATTAATTCGCATAACCCTAAGAACTTATCGTACAAAATTAAACTAAAGTTTAGTTAAAAATAGAGATGTACGAAAAATACTCATTCTCTTTGCAACAAAGCTACATCTATTCACTCTATCAAAATGAACGTTTTATGCTTTCATGCATCAGGGTTCCCTGATGAAACATCATTCTTAATGATCCACCGGATAATATCCAAACTGAAGAACGTAAGACCTGTAAGTGATTTTCGGTAGTTTTATAGGTCAAAAGAAATGCTTTATCATCCAGTTGTTTGACTGCAAAGTCATGCGCGTTTAGATTTTGGTCTGGTGCAGCGGGTAAATGATTGATGATATCTCGTTTATTATAAATAGAACCAGATTTACCAAACTCTTGAAAATCATCACAAAGTAATTCATCAAGCACCTTAGTAGACCTTCTTACTATAGAAGTGTGTAGTTTTTTCTCCAAGGCTTCTATTTCACTAAAAATTTTCATATTTTTTATCTCTCAAAAATAAGATATCTAAACTGCTACATGCTCATACAAAACCTTCAGTGTCTAGATAATAAAACCACTCTACTTTTGTATATTTTTACTTTTAGATTGATAATCAATCGAGCACATGGCTTAGTAACGACTCTCACACTCATCATAACAATAAAACCTTACTTACACCTTCTTAACTCTAAGAAAAAACAAAAAAACTCAGAATAATGCACAGCAAAGTACCACCCAACTTTCAAAAACTGGTTCTGGTGAACAAATTAAATTATAGGCAGATACGAAGCCTAAAACCGTAGCTCTTATTAATAAAAAAAAGAGCGTTAATTTCATTGAATACCTTGTGTTAAATAAAATGAGATAAGAGACTCAACATAAAAAAGCCCCCTTATAACCATCCTTTTGAGCAGTTTCCTTGGCAATACTACTATCTGTTCGTCACTGAACATACAATCTCTCAATCTCTAGACACCCATTATATTTTTAAATTTTAATAAACTAAGTTAAAATCAAATCACTATAGAGCATAAAAATCAATATCAATGTCTCAGGAGGAACTGTTTTGATTTTAAGTATCATAAATAATCACAAATATAAATTTGTACTTTACGCTTTAATTGGTTTGTTTAATGCACTGTTAAGTGTCTATATTGTAGACACCCTATCCTACAACTCCACGTCTAATACCAATGTAGATAAAATGCATTGGCTTATGCTTTTTACAGGACTTTTACTGACTCTTTTTATAGGTTTAAACCTCAATACATATTTGACTACAAGGCTAGGTGTCTATGTGCGTCATACTTTAAGAGATCAAATCACAAAAAAAATTCTTAATACAAGCTATGAAACCATCAGCTCTTCGGGAAATCACAAGATCTATGCAGCTTTAACTAAAGATATTAATGATATATCAAGTTTTATCAGTACATTTCCTTTCTTTATGCATCAGTTTTTCGTACTGATGTGCTGTATTGGTTTTATGGCTTACAAATCTTTAATGCTTTTTTTAACTCCCTGTTTAATCTTCACTTTAAATATCATATTTATGTCTTATTTAATGAAAAAAGGTTATGCTTATTACGAAGGTCACAGAAAAAATATTGATGCCTTTAATGCCGATATCAAAACAATGGTTGAGGGTTCAAAGGAATTATCTCAATCCTATTCTAGAAACCATTCATTCTATACACACCATGCTTTGCCCTCTCTTTCTCAATTACGAAACTCGGATTTTAAGCAAGAGATTTATTCATGCCTCGTTGATAATTGGTCAGAGATTTCAACATTTTTATCTTTAGGTTCGGTTTTATTTATTCACTTATTTTTCAATGTAGGCACTTCAGCGGATGTTCTTACTTTTACTTTTATTTTTTTCTATATTCAGGGCCCTATAGGGGCAGTAACTTATGCTAAGGAAGCCTTTATTAAAGCAAAAGTAGGAATAAAGTCGATTAATAATTTAGGACTAGGAGAAATAGCAAATCATGAAAATAAACTCAAGCAATTGAAAGTAAATAGATATAATAATATTGTATATAAAAATATGACCTATCATTACACAACAGGAAATCATGATTTTTCTATTCAACCTATAGATTTTTATTTAAACAAAAATGAAATTGTTTTTTTACGTGGACAAAACGGCAGTGGCAAATCCACATTCAGCATGTTGCTTACAGGTTTATTTACACCTCACACAGGTCAAGTTAGAGTTGATAGTAAAGTCGTCAACTCAACTGATATGTCTTTTAAAAGTCTCTTTGGCGTGGTGCATACTCAGAGTTGCTTATTTAAAGAAGTCATCAATCAAGAAGGAGAAATAGTCAATACAAGAGAGATCATAGATTTTCTTAAATTGATTAAACTTGATCATAAAGTAAAAGTAAAAGACGGTCTTCTATCTACGCTTGATCTATCACAAGGACAAAAGAAACGACTTGCCCTTTTATTAGCTTATTTTGAAAATACACCTATTTTAGTTTTGGATGAATTTGCAGCCGATCAAGATCCAAGTTTTAGGCGATATTTTTATGAGTACCTGATTCATGATTTGAAAGCTAAAGGTAAAACAGTTTTAGCTATTACGCATGATGACGCTTATTTTCATCATGCAGATAGATTGTTTGTCATGGATAATGGACAACTTATAGAAGATAGCAAGATTCCGAAAGACACACATCAATTGGAAAAGGTCTGAGCGCCTATTTCTCCACTAGAAGAACTCTTCATCTCACAGCAAAAAGACGCATAGAGCGTCTTCTTGCTTTAAAACTTTTTCAACACCTTGAAGTATTAGATATAACTTATCGTAAAGTTCAGTGGTTCACCATGCATATTCGATGTAGAGAACAAACCTGGTTGAGCTATTGATCCTGATTTGAGATATATCACCGCTCTTATAGAGAGCGTATGTACACCGCCAGTTGTAGAAAACTGATAAGGAGGTCGTCCGATATCGCTCTCTGAACCACAAATAATAGTCGAGCCACTGTTGTTCATAATATATCGAGCTTCAGTAAGATTAATACGTGCATTTAAATCATTATCACCTTCACGAGCAAGCTTAGCTCTTGCAGTACAAGCAATACTTATATCTCCTCCAGGACTTGGCGATGTAATTTTCAAAACACCTAATGAAGGTGAACCTCCTAGCGTATAGCCTGAAGGATTCCAACCGATTGTGCCAGATGGGCCGATTGCCATGCCACCACCTGGAGTTGAAGACGTAAACGTCAGCGTACCAAAGTTAATACCTTGAAGCACTTCAACAGTTAAGGTTGAACGAATCATAACATCAGCTCCAACATCAGCTTGATCTTGTGAATAAGCAAGAAATGAAGTTGCTAAAGCAACGCTATTCAATATCATAATTTTATTAAACTTTGTAAAGAAATTACGATGTAATGTGGTCTTCATTATCCGTCTCCAAGGTAATTCAAATAACTTACACTCTATAAGTATGAATCAAAATAAACTTAAATCAAATTTAACTATAAAAATCAATATCTTAATATCAAAAACAAATCTATTATATTGATTTAATTTATCCAAGATAACCTACAACAAAAAACATCATATGTTATAGAAAAAGAACACACTGATTATTCGTTTGAATTGCTATTTCATATACTCATTTTTTTTACTCTATCGCCGATAAGATGTATAGCCATTTAGCTCATACCATTATATTTTTAATGAGCTATTGAAAAATAACATAAATATCAATTTATGAGTGAATATAAGATCATGGTTTGTTTGACACGTCTATTTTTTGTTACCACAGCTCTATTTTTAATCGGATGTGATCAGCGTTCCGAAGAACAGAGGATATGTGATGATTACCCTCACCTCTGTGCTAATCTGCACTATGATAGCTTTTGTCCTGATGAACGATTCGATCTCGTTATTACAAGAGAAAAATCACATAAAGGTATTCCTACACGTAGTCGCGCTTTATACTATGAGCTCGTTGCGTCTGAAAAATACCGTGAATGTATTGGGCTACGCTCACAAATACGTCATGTGCAACATAAAAAAAGAGAGACGAATAGAACCGAGGCCTACCTCGCTATTCTTGAGCAAATTAAAAAAATTGAGAAAGAAACAAAAAAAGATAAAGACCCTTATCTGTCTTACTATCACTGGACACGTCATCAAGATCGATTGGCTTTAGATCGTTTCATCGAAGCAGAGAAAAAAAATAAAATCGACGATCCACACTTGAAAGTCTTCTTGTCTAAATACTACAAACAAAGAGATCCAGAAAAATCATTAACTTTACTCAAAGAAGCTATAGATAAAACGGCTTTAGATGATCTCAATCCCGACTGGATTATCAATGTTGCTTTGTTATCTAAAAAAATTGGCGATACTGATGCTTATATCGTTCATTACCTGATTATTCCTCAAATTTCAGAGCAAACCATAGATGAAAAACAACTTTTTGCTGAGATCAAAGATAATCCCAAGAAAATAGAGTTTTTTCGTAAAGCTGCAAATAAACTCCTAGCATCACTTCGCAGCCAATCTTATAAAAAATCGAATTACTACCGAGTCAAAGCCTCTGAAGAATTTAAGAAAAAACAAAAAAAGCGTTAACGCACAGCTTTATACAAACTTTCACTTTATTCTGTATCACTTGCTTTTTCGCTTTAGCTTATACACTTTATAAAAAATACTCTTGTTATACATAATCTCTTGACTATTGCTTCATATTTTGTAAGTTTACTACCTCTTAAAAAGAGAATATGAAATAGGAAAGAGATACATATGACAGTTCGTATAGCAATTAATGGTTATGGCCGTATTGGTCGCAACGTTCTTAGAGCTCTTTATGAAAGTAAAAAAAGCGATTTTATCCAAATAGTTGCTATCAATGATTTAGGATCCGCAGACATTAATGCACACTTAACACAATACGATAGTGTACATGGTCGCTTTCATCATAATGTAGGCCATGATGAAGATTCAATCTATATCAACCATGACAAAATTCTAACCTTTGCAGAGAAAGATCCCGCTCAACTTCCTTGGGCCGATCTCAATATTGATATCGTATTTGAATGCACAGGTTTATTCACTTCAAAAGATAAAGCGCAGGCTCACATTAAAGCAGGAGCAAAAAAAGTGATCATTTCAGCACCCGCAACAGGTGTTGATGCGACAGTAGTATATGGTGTCAACCATGACATTTTATCTTCTGATATGCAGATTATTTCCAATGCATCTTGTACAACGAACTGTTTAGCTCCTCTTGTTAAGCCGCTCAATGAACATATAGGCATTGAATCAGGACTCATGACAACGATACATGCTTATACCAATGATCAAAAACTCTCTGATGTTTATCATACAGATGTAAGACGTGCTCGCGCTGCAGCCATGTCTATGATTCCAGCTAAAACAGGCGCAGCGGCAGCGGTAGGCTTAGTCTTACCAGAACTTCAAGGTAAATTTGACGGCCTCGCCGTGCGTGTACCTACAGCAAATGTTTCGCTTGTTGATTTAAGCTTCATCGCAGCGAAAGACACATCTGTAGAAGAGATTAACCAAATTCTTAGCCGTGCAGCAAACACAGCACCTTTATCTGATGTCTTACAGATTAATCAAGCACCGCTGGTTTCTATCGACTTCAATCATAACCCTTACTCTTGCTGCTTCGATACGACGCAAACTCGCGTAAAAGGCAGACTTGTCAAAGTCATGGCCTGGTATGATAACGAATGGGGTTTTAGTAACCGTATGCTCGATACAGCTCTTGCTTTGATGCAAGCACCGTAACAAAAACGTCTCATTAGAATTGAAAAGCCTTTGCTACTGTAAAAGGCTTTTTTTGTCTCTCTAAATCTACTTTATTCTGTGTTAAACTTGTACCATCATTTTTTATCACTTTGTATAAACAGGAACTCACTATGTTACGTAAATCACTTAAAGCTTTTATTTGCTGTACAGTTTTTTCGTCTTCAGCTTACTCCAATACAAACGCCTTTGATTTAAATTTTCATAACAAAATGTTCAATACTCATTTGGGTACTCACTTTGAGCAGCAAGACTTTCATCTTTCATTAGGTTATGGCAAACATACTCGCAAAGGACAAATGTTTGAAATTTCTGCGTTCAAGTCACATGATTTAAATATTCATCACTTTGAATTTGGGGTACAAACCATTCATGCTTGGTTTAAGCCAAGTCAGATCAGTTCAAGTCATTCTCTTGCTTTTGCTGGATCATATAGACTCAAGATAGCAGAAGGTTTCTACTTGAATAATAATGGCTCTTATTCCCCAGAAATTTTCGCTTTCAACTCTGAAGGCAAAAACTTTTACCGCTTTGGCTCGCAGCTTGAATTTGCTTTAATGCCTGACGTGCAACTACATGCCGGCTATCAAGTTGTACGTTTTAAAGTTGAAAATAACAACGATACCAGTGAAAGAATGACCTTTGATGAGAGTATCTTTTTAGGCGCTAAATTTACATTCTAAATTATTCTATTTCATACAGGTGAGTTCGTTGAGGCTCACCTTGCTCACCTACTCTCCTTTAGATACTAATAAACATAAGGAATAAGGCGGTATCTTACCTTTTGTGCATATTGCTTATAACGCGGTATATGTTGTTGTAATAGCTTATCTTCAAAATAAATATGAATACATGTCCATATCACAAATAACATTGAAATCAAAAGGCCTAAAATAGAAGCCATCATCAATGATGCTGAAGGTAAGAATAAGCAGCTCATGAGATACATAGGATGGCGAATTCTTGAATAAGGCCCCATGACTAGAGTTGTATTCTGCTCACGCTCTTGTGAGCGTACCACAACAGCTGTTGAATAGTTCCACTCTATAACCCAGTATGTTGCAATTAAACAGACAATAGATGCTACAGCACCTAAGCATTGATATAAAAATGTAATTTCAGTCACTTGATAGCGTACAGTATCTAAGCCATTGCTTAATATCCAGCACAACGCCAATAGGCCCAAAATAGTCATCGAGACGCGATGTCCGAAAGAACTGGGTACACCATACAATGCATGTGAGCGTGCTATTAAAAGATAAACATTATTATGCGCATCAATGGCAAAATTTAAACACACTAAAAGAAAAAGAAAAAACCAACCTTCAAGCCATAAGCAAGATCCTGCACCACTGAACAAGAGTGCAGCATAAAATACGATAGCGCCACATTGTGATAAATACTCTTTTTTAAATACCACAGCAGAGACCGTTCAAAAATGAAAGTATGCTTTGTTTTAGCAAAAACTTTGCCAGCTAGCAGTAAAAAAGCCCAACTCAGAAGAAGTTGGGCTTTTTCAATCTCTTGGGCAAATCAAGCAAAATGTGAATCTATACAACACCATACAGGAGCATGATCAGAAGGCTTTTCAAAGCCACGCAAAGGATAATCAATATCAGACTCTGTCAATAAAGGTACTAAAGAGGCTGTAGTCAAGAGTGCGTCTATACGTAAACCTCGATTGTCATTAAAACCACGACTGCGGTAATCAAACCATGAATAACGTTCGACCGTATCAGGGTGCAAAATACGAAAACTATCAGAAAAACCCCAGTCCAAGAGCTTTGCTAGCCATTGCCTCTCTTCTGGTTGGAAGCTGCATTTCCCCGTCTTAAGCCAACGTTTTTTGTTCACCTCACCAATGCCTATATCTAAATCGGTTGGCGAAATGTTCAAATCTCCCATCACAACAATATCTTCATTCGCTGCACAATGTGTATTAAGATAAGTCATAAGATCTGCATAAAATTGACGCTTAGCTGGAAACTTGACTTCATGATGAATACTTTCTCCCTGAGGAAAATATCCATTCAAGACTTTCAAAGTACGTCCGTTGGCTTGTTGATAATGCCCTATGATCATACGTCTTTGAGCATCCTCTGAGTCAGTTGGAAAACCTTTCTCAAGTTTAATAGGAGCAACTTTAGATAGCAAAGCTACGCCATAATGCGCTTTACCACCGTGGTAATGCACTTGGTAGCCCATAGCCTCAACAGCTTCTAACGGAAACATATCGTCATGCACTTTGGTTTCTTGCAAACCAATGATATCAGGTTGATGCGTGTCAATGAGAGCTTGTAGTTGAGGTAGTCTTGCTCGCAACCCATTTATGTTAAAAGAAACTATTTTCATTGTCTTATCACATTCTCAAATTAAAGTATTAAAGTTTATTTTTTAAACTCTCTTTTTTTGTCTTCTGGCAAATGTTTATATAGATAAAATATAGTGATAGCGGTCATCGCTAAACTCATTCCCATCAAGCCAAAAACTTTGAAGTTCACCCAAGTATCTTGTGACATGAAGAAAGCAACATACCAATTGAGCCCAGCACACAAGAGAAAAAAGCCAACCCATAACCATGAAATTTTTGACCATGCTGAATCTTCCACAGGCAAATGTTGACCGAGTAAAGATTTTAAGATAGGTTTTTTTATCATCTCACCAACCATAAGCGATAAGGCAAACAAAGCATTGATAATAGTAACTTTCCATTTGATAAATGCATCATCGTGGAGAAAGTAAGTCAAACTACCAAAGACACAAATCATAGCAAAGCTGATAAGTTGCACTTTTTCTACATGTTTATATAAAAGCTTTAAAGCGACGATTTGTATAGCACTTGCACCAATTAAAGCCGCACTTGCAATATAAATATCATAAAACTTATAACATGCAAAAAAAACGACTAAAGGTAAAAATTCAAGTATTTGTTTCATAAATTATATTTCTTCCTAAGTGGAGAATGAGTTGCACCATGCTAAAAGACCTATTCTACCATGAAAACAAACGAAAACAGAGCGACTATTTTATTTATAAACTACTTTAAATATTCACTATTTAATTAGTTTCCGTTATAGTAAAACACATATTTTGTTTAATCAAAGAGTTTGTATTTGTGTCTTTCAAGTTTCCTATAAAAATTTATTATGCTGATACGGATGCGATGGGATTAGTTTACCATGCAAACTACCTTAAATTTTTCGATAAAGCCCGTACCGAACTTTTCAACACAATTGGCATCTCTTTTGAAGAGTTGAAGCAAGATCATACAGGATTTGTTGTTACCCATATTGATGTCCAATATAAAAAAGCAGCTCAGTTTGAGCAAAGCTATGAAGTAAGTACAAAATTAGTACAGTGCAAAAAAGCATCTCTAATATTTGAGCAAATTTTATCTCAGGATGTTGACCTGTACTGTCAAGCAAGTATAAAAATTGCTTATATTAACTTACAGACAATGAAACCTATAGAGATTCCTGTGTCTATTATGCAACACCTTAGAAAATTGGAGCCCCATTGTGGAAAATGAAATCAATCTACTTAGCCTTTTTATACATGCTGGTTTTTTTGTCAAACTGGTTATGCTCAGTCTTTTGGCTATGTCTATTTATTCTTGGGCGATTATTCTACAGCGCTATCGGCTTATAAAAAATGCACAGCAGCAACTGATTCAATTTGAACATAAGTTCTGGTCAGGTATTGATCTCAATGCGCTTTATAAAGAAATTAGCCAACGCACAACACCTGTAAATGGTCTCGAACGCTTGTTTTGCTCTGGTGTTAAAGAATATATGCGCCTTAACTCTCTGAGTAAAAATGCACCCGATGCTGTAGTCGATGGCATTTATCGAACCATGAATGTATCGCTTAACCGCGAGCTAAGCCAAATGGAAACACATTTACCCACGCTTGCCACTATTGGCTCTATTAGCCCTTACGTAGGTTTATTTGGCACAGTTTGGGGAATCATGAATGCATTCATCGCTTTGAGTGCCGAACAAAGTGCAACGCTCAACATGGTCGCACCTGGTATTGCCGAAGCATTGATTGCAACAGCAATGGGCCTTTTTGCTGCCATACCGGCTGTCGCGGCTTATAATCGCTTTACTGTTTCTGTAGGCAAGCTAGAAGGCTCGTATGTCAACTTCATTGATGAGCTTACAGGTATTTTGCACAGACAGACCTATAACCCAAAAGGTAATAAGTAATGCGCAGAAGACACCGCTCTAAACCTATTGCAGAGATTAATGTCGTACCTTACATTGATGTCATGTTAGTGCTTCTCATTGTTTTTATTGTGACAGCCCCTCTGATCACCCAAGGGGTACATGTCGACTTACCTCAAGGTCATGCACAAGCACTCAATAAAAAAGCACAACCTCCAATCGTTGCAACAGTAGATGATGGTGGGCAATATTACCTCAACGCAGAAGGCTCTGATAAGAGTGAAATGATTTTACTCGAAGAACTTGCACATCGCGTTGCCGCTTTATTGGTGGTCGATCCAACACGGAATGTTGTCGTACGAGGTGCAAAAGATGTATCTTATAATCAAGTGGTACAACTGATGATTACATTACAAAGTGCGGGTGTTGCATCCGTAGGACTCATGACGGATGCATCTCATGAAGATCAATAGACTAGAAACATGCCTAGCTATCTCCTTTTCAATCCACTTTATTGGATTGATTGCCTTATTTGCAGCAAGCCTTTTACAAGGCTCTGTAACACCTCAAACCATCAAAGCTATGGCACTTACCAAAATAACAGAAAAAAAAGCAATTAAAGGTAAAGAGCAAGATAAAAAGAAAGAAAAGCCCCTTGTACAAGCAGTGATGATTGATCACAAAAAAGTACAACAACATGTAAAACGTATCAAAGAAGAGCGCAAACAAGCGCGGATCAAAGAAAACCAACGTAAAAAACGACTTGAGCGGGAATTACGTTCTATTCGTCAAGCCGCACTTAAAGAAAAACAAAAAATTTCTAAGCTTGCTAACACACATAAAAAACATCTTGAAAATTTGGAACAAGCAGAGCATGAAATTAAGCTCGCTCAGGTTAAAAAGGCACACATGCAAGATCAGATGAATAAGACCAGAAAAATCTATGATCAAGAGCTTAAACGCATACAAAAAGAAAGACAACGTCTTAAAAAAGAAGCTGAAGAAAAAGAGAATCGTTTAAAGCAGCAAGTTGTATTAGAGAAAAAGTTACGGGAGCAACTTGCGGAAGAAAAAAAACGAGAAGCAAAAGAAGCACATCAGAAGGTAAAAGCTGAAATCTCGAGATATCGTGCTATGATCCAATCAACCATAAAGCGCAACCTGATCTTACAAGAAAGCATGAGGGGAAAAGAATGTGTTGTGCAATTAGATCTTGCCGAAGATGGATTTGTGACCCGCATCAAACGCCTTTCAGGCAACGCCGTAGTATGCCGTCAAGCCGAAGCTGCTATTCATAAGTCAAGACGTCTTCCTGTATCGCCAAACCCACTTGTGTATAGCGAAATGAAAAATATTAATTTAACCATCAAACCAGAGTTTAACTAGAAATGAAGTCAAAATCAGTTACATCGTTACTTAAAACTGTTATTTTTGCATCAAGTATGTGGACGTTTCATACTTATGCCGCACTTGATATTGTCATCACCGAAGGATTAAATCAAGCTCGTCCTATTGTGATCATGCCTTTTCAAGTCATCAAGACACACGAAAAAAAACATGAGAAAACACAAAATAACTTAACCTTGGAAAAAGTAATCACGTCTGATTTGAAACGCAGTGGCCTGTTTAATCCATTGAGAACAAGCCAATACCCTAAAGCGTTGCCCGATATCGAAAAACCTGAAACCATAAAGCAATGGACGGATACCGGCGCGGAAGCTGTTGTGTCCGGCACTATAGAACAAATAGAACATAATACTTATCGTGTTACATATCAGCTTATTGATCTAGTTCGTTTAGAGATGACGCAGGGTCAAGCTAAAACACTCACCAAAAAAGGCTTAGTATTAAGTCAAGATCATGTTCTTGTACACAGTGCAATAGAGCTTAAAGCAGATAAGTTTAGACCTTACGCGCATCATATCAGCAACACTATCTACCATAAACTTACAGGGCAGCGTGGTGCGTTCTTGACGCGTATAGCTTATGTTTCCGTCAAGTTTAGCGAAGATTACCCTTATCGCCTTATGATTGCAGACTATGATGGTTTTAATGAGCAAGTACTTCTGCGTTCTAAAGAACCACTCATGTCCCCTGCTTGGTCTCCAGATGGTAAAAAAATAGCCTATGTTTCATTTGAAAATGCGCGCGCTGAAATATACATTCAAGATTTATATACGCAAGAGCGCTCATCGATAAGTAGCTTTCCTGGTATCAATGGCGCACCCGTCTTTTCTCCCGATGGCCAATCTCTTGCACTCTCGCTTTCAAAAGATGGTAATCCAGAAATTTATACTTTGCATCTCCAAACAAAGAAATTACAGCGCATTACCCATCATTACGCTATCGATACAGAACCAAGCTGGTCACATGATGGTCAATCGCTTGTATTTACCTCTGAGCGCGGAGGCAAACCACAAATTTATCAAGTATATTTACCAACTAAGAGAAAGAAACGCTTAACATTTACAGGTGATATTAATCTTGGTGCATCTTTTACACCCGATGGACACCACCTTCTCTATGTTACTCATGTCAATGGAAAGTATCATATTGCAAAAATGGATCTGGCAACACAATTTGTACAGATACTGACAACAACTCGCCTTGATGAGTCTCCTAGCCCATCACCTAATAGCGGTATGGTCATTTATGGAACAACTCACTTAGGAAAGCAAGTCCTTGCGGCTGTTTCTATTGATGGGCGATTTAAAGCTAGGTTACCAGCATCATCGGGTGAAGTAAAATCACCGAGCTGGTCTCCATTTTTATTTTTATAACTTCACAATTTAATTTCACGAGGAATACAGCATGCAAAAGCATCTAGTTAACATCATTTTATGCATCAGTTTAACACCGTTTGTTTTTACAGGGTGTGCTGCTAATAACGATAAAGATAAAAAAAGCTTGCCGAATAAAACAGTGAGTAAGCAGTCCAACACACAAAGCGGCAAAATCACGCCTATTTTGTCACCAACAGAAGCTGATCGTAAAGATTACAAAAAACTACGCCAAACTAAAATGATTTACTTTAACTTTGATCAAAGCAGTATTCAGCCAGCATATGCTAAAATTCTACGTGCACATGCTGCTTACTTGATCGCCAACCCAAATACAAAAGTTAAAGTTGAAGGGCACTGCGATGAGCGGGGTACGCCTGAATATAATATCGCTTTAGGTGAACGTAGATCTAAAGCTACGATTAAATATCTACAACGCTTAGGTGTAAGCAAAGATCAAATGACCTCTATCAGTTACGGAGAAGAAAAACCTCTAGACAGCGGTCATAATGCTAAAGCCTATGCAAAAAACAGACGTGCCGTTATTGTTTATTAAGGTAATAAAATTATGAAGCATCTTCACATTGCTATGTATTGCTGCTTAAGTTTTTCAGGAGTAGCACTCGCTACTTCTGCTTATGCGCAAGAAGAAACAAGAGTCGAGCGCTTAGAGCGCGTTATCAATACAAAGTTGCAATCACAATTTGATATGCAACAAGAAATTGATCACTTACGCCAAGAGGTACTTTCGTTACGTGGTACCATTGAAATACAAGCTCATCAGATGGAGCAGATGTTAGAGCGTCAGCGGAAGCTTTACAACCGTTTAAGCCAAATATCTAATACAAAGGATAAACAAGCTTCTCATACTATTGTAGAGCCTTCTGAGTTATCGGAAGAAGAGTCTTATCAGTTTGCAGTTAATCTGGTGCTACAAGACAAAGCGTACGATAAAGCGCTCATTGCTTTTAAAAGCTTTTTAGAACAATATCCAAAATCATCTTATTCAGATAATGCCTTGTACTGGTTAGGTCAGTTACAATTTAGTCGTAATGAATTAAAAATGGCGCATAGTAACTTTGCAAAGTTAGTCAAGAATTATCCTCAATCTAATAAACGTAGCGATAGCTTGTTAAAATTAGGCATCATTGCAGAAAGAGAAGGACATACTCAAGATGCAAAGTCTACATATCAACAAATCCTAAATGAATATCCAGAAAGCTCTTCTGCTCGCTTAGCCAAAGTTCAAATCAGTACACTTCCGGCAACAAAAAAGAAGGGTTCACCATAAGGAATGATGCAAAAATTAACCTGTTAGAGTGTTTTTCAGGCATGTAAACAAAAAAATCATTTTAATACTTGCATGAAAAAAATAAATAGG
Organism: Shewanellaceae bacterium UBA2521; assembly: GCA_002341165.1. GTDB lineage: Bacteria > Pseudomonadota > Gammaproteobacteria > Enterobacterales > Shewanellaceae > UBA2521. The sequence goes on along the minus strand of DDNL01000050.1, from coordinate 320 downwards.
TATTATTAGCGCCCGTCGGTAAGGCAATTTAATTGCAAGAAAACGTTTAGTGGGTCGTTAGCTCAGTCGGTAGAGCAGTTGGCTTTTAACCAATTGGTCGAAGGTTCGAATCCTTCACGACCCACCACTTTAAAGTAAAAATCCTACGGGTCGTTAGCTCAGTCGGTAGAGCAGTTGGCTTTTAACCAATTGGTCGAAGGTTCGAATCCTTCACGACCCACCACTTTAAAGTAAAAAACCCTGCGGGTCGTTAGCTCAGTCGGTAGAGCAGTTGGCTTTTAACCAATTGGTCGAAGGTTCGAATCCTTCACGACCCACCA
>DDNL01000066.1 GCA_002341165.1 Shewanellaceae bacterium UBA2521 | reverse complement strand
AGCTCGACACCGGCAATATTAGAACTTAAATAACCGACATGATCAGAGGGAGCAACACTGTAACTAGGCAGGTAGGCCACACCGTCATTGGAAGTGCGTGGTGGAGGTTGAAGTACAACTTGTTGTCCATCGAAGATAACATAATGCTCATTAGGTTGGAGCACTTTATTAAAAGAAGTGAGGTGATGATAATCTTGAGGTGTTGGCTTACTAGGGTTGGTTTCGTACTGATATTGTATGACTCTGTGCTGAGTAGAGCTATAGAGATCTGTTTTAGTTGTGGGGAAGACAATAGCATAGCTACTCAATATAATCTCTTGATCGGTTGGATTATAGATTTCAACCCATAATGGAGATCCAATTTTTTCATGTTCTGATACTTCAGTAATAATCAAATCTACCATATTGCTGTTTTGGTCGATTGGCATAGGTTCCACACACGCGTTTAATGCATCAATAGATGTATCAAATTGGGTATTAAAATCTTCTACTATTTGATCTTCTTGAGCTATGCTTTCTACATCATTACAGCCCAAGAGTAAGCCTTGTAGTAATAAAAAAGAATAGAGAGCGTTCTTATGATATATATACTGCATTAAATATATCTCGACTCAACAAGCGAACAACTTAAATATAATTATAGCTATTTTAGCTAAAAAGGATAATTTGAGATCACTTTTTTTCACCCCAAAGTATCGTTCAGCAGCTTAGCTGAGCAGGATGATTCTATTATATTTTTATTTTTTATAGATATGTATTTGATATATGAAAGAAAAAAGTAGAGACAGGATAAAGTCGGTATCAACGTGTTCTTTGTTGATGTACGGCATCTTAGCTATGCCTTTGGCTTTTGCCAGTACACCTCTTTATATCTACGCACCTGATTTTTATGCGCATCATTTTTACTTATCTCTATCATGGCTCGGTACAGCTTTACTCTTTTTACGTCTTATTGATGCGATTCAAGATCCTATCATTGGTTTGATTAGCGACCGCTTTGCTACATATCGCCCGAGGTTGATTTATATATCAGGATTGCTATTAGTTTGCTCTTTTTATGCCTTGTTTCATCCTGTTTTTACAAATTATGCATTGAATTTTATAGTTTTTATATTTTTATCTACAACAGCATTTAGTATTCTCAGTATTAATTTAAATAGCTTAGGAGCTTTATGGGGACAAGACGATCATCAAAAGATACTGATTGTGGGTTATCGTGAATTATTTGGTTTAATTGGGCTGATGCTTGCTGTGAGTTTACCGCAAATCAGTACAGATCCAGCTCTAGCTTGGACAATCACATGTGTTATTTTAGTCTTCCTTATGATTTTGAGCTTATCTTGCTATAGATATTGGCAATCTCAGCACCATGACTTAAATAAAAACAAAAAATTATCTATGATAGGTTTTGCTCAATTTCAGCAATTACCTACTCAATCTTTAAAGATTTTTCTGGTTTATGGTGTGAGTATGCTTGCATCAAGTTTTCCAGGTGTACTGGTTATTTTTTTTATTCGAGATCGGTTGCAGTTAGAGCCAGATACAGGACTCTTTTTATCGGTTTACTTTGTTGCAGCAGTTGCTAGTATTCCTTTATGGAAGAAACTGAGCAATAGATTGAACAAAGAGCGAGTATGGCTCTCTGGTATGTGTCTTTCAATTGCCTTTTTTATCTGGGCGGCTTTGTTAGAAGCAGGGCACTTTTGGCCTTATTTATGGATTTGCTTAGGTTCTGGTATAGCTTTGGGTGCAGAAGTTGTGATGCCGCCCACTTTGCTTGCAGACGTGATACAAAAACACCAATGTGCACACCAAGCTTCACTGCTTTTCAGTATTTTAGCTTTTTTAGGTAAGTTAGCTTTGGCACTTGCTGCTGCTATAGGCTTCTCGTATTTAGATTATTTTTTATTTGTACCAGCTCAAGAGAATACAAAAGAAGCTTTACAAGCTTTGAGTCAAGTTTATGCCGTATTACCTTGTTTTTTGAAGTTTATTGCGGCTTTGATTTTATATAAAATTTAATTATTATTCTATTTTTTCTTTTTTTATCATGCTTTCAATTTGTTTTTATCTTGTTTTTATTTTGTTTTTATTTTGTTTTTATTTTGTGTCTCGCTTTTTCTATGTTATTTTCACGCCCTTTATAAAAATATAAAAATATAAAAATATAAAAATATAAAGGTCGTACAATGAAAATAAAAAGCATGTGCTTGTTAACCAGTTTATCTTTTATCCACGCTGCTGCTGTAGCAAATACAGCGGACACATCATCGGGAAGCTTGCATCACTTTGAAGCTGACTTGACGGGGCAATTCTTGGGTAAGAAAAAAGATGAAACTTCTAATCAACAGATATCAAGCATGAAGCAGTGGGCAATTGACCTTGACTACAGTTACGATGCAACATCTAAGCTTAACCTTTCTTTCAACACGCATTACCAACGCGATAATATAAGAAGTTCTTACCTTACAAGTCATGACGTGCGCTCTAACAGCGCAGGAGTGGGAGTACGTTATCATGTTGCACCCACATGGTATATCAAAACAGTCGCTAATGTTTCTCATCAATATCTTGCTGATGCGGTGAGTATGAGTGACTCCCGTACTTATGATGCAGGTATTCTTGCTTTGAAGGAACATAAGATTTTCGGGCTTGATATGGTAGCAGGCTTGGGTTTGGGTTACTCGCATAATACCGTTAACTCTGAATGGGATCTTTTATTTGATGCGGACATAACCATTAACGAGCAATGGCACTTAGGGTTCCAAAATAATGGATTATCTACTGGAGGCATAAATATAAGCTATAAGCCTGTGGATTATCTTACGTTAGATCTCGCTTTTGGTGGTATGGGTTCTACATTCTTTATTGCTGAAAATGAAGTCATGACGATTGAACATCAGATGGTAGGGCTTGCAGCAAAATGGAAAGTCAATGAGAACTTGAATTTCAGAGTGGGCACTAATTACCTCTTTGATGGCGAAATCGAAACTGATAGCAAAGGTGGTGAAGAAACAACTTTGACCAAAGACTTAGATAACCGTATGTCTTATTACGTTAGTGTAGGCATAAGCTTTTAAGTTTCTTTTTTTGTATTATGTCAGAGATCTTACGGATAAGATCTCTACAAGCTAGGCTAGATTAAAATGACGTTTTATATTTTGCTCTATACCTTGGGCATCAAGTTGTAGCTCTTGCCTAATCAATTCTGTAGCACCATGCTTAATAAATGTATCAGGTAGACCTAAAGTTAATGTAGGCTTCAATATAGTATGTTGCATTAATGCTTCAATTACAGCACTTCCAGCTCCTCCAGCAATACTACCCTCTTCAAGTGTGATAAAACCGGTATGATGTTCAGCAAGCTTTTGAATCATATCTATATCAAGAGGTTTAACAAAACGCATATCGACTAGAGTCAGGTTCATCCGTTCAGCAACAATGCGCGCTTCAGGTAACAGATGTCCAAAATTGAGTAGAGCATAGTCTTGTCCTTGACGTAGCAGCTTGGCTTGACCAATAGGTAATTTTTGCATCGTACCGTCACATTCAGCACCTATGCCTTGACCTCTGGGATAGCGTACTGCGGCAGGACGACCAAGACAGTATCCCGTGTAGAGCATGTTACGACACTCTTGCTCATCAGAAGGTGTCATAATGACCATATTGGGTACACAGCGCATGAAGCTGATATCGAATGCACCTTGATGTGTTGGACCATCTGCGCCCACAATGCCGGCTCTATCTATGGCAAATAAAACAGGAAGCTGTTGCAAAGCCACATCATGAATGAGCTGATCGTAACCGCGCTGTAAGAAAGTAGAATAAATAGCAACAACAGTAGGATGATGTGCGCAAGCGAGTCCTGCTGCAAGTGTCACGGCATGTTGTTCAGCAATTGCGGCATCAAGATATTGGTGAGGGAATTTCTGAGAAAACTCAACCATACCCGAACCTTCACGCATAGCAGGCGTAATAGCCATAAGTTTAGGATCTTGTTGCGCCATATCGCATAGCCATTGCCCGAAAACTTGTGAGTAGGTAGGTGAAGTTTTAGCTACTGGAGGTTTCTTAAAAGTGTCTGGATTGAACTTAGGTACAGCGTGCCAACCAATAGGATCGGCTTCAGCTGGCGCATAGCCTTTTCCTTTTTTGGTCATGATATGAAGTATTTGCGGGCCTTTGAGTTCACGCATATTTTTCAACGTAGCAACCAGACCTTTGACATCGTGCCCATCAATAGGGCCAATATAATTAAAGCCTAGCTCTTCAAATAAAGTTCCAGGAACCACCATACCTTTGAGATGTTCTTCTGTACGGCGTGCGAGCTCTTTGATGGTCGGCATACCTTTGAGCGCTTTTTTGCCTCCTTCACGCAGCGTTGTGTACAGCTTTCCAGATAAGATACGTGACAGATGATTATTGAGAGCACCTACATTTTCAGAAATAGACATTTCATTATCATTGAGAATAATGAGCATATCTTTTTTTAAATCTCCAGCATGATTGAGTGCTTCAAATGCCATACCGCCAGTTAACGCACCATCACCAATCACAGCCACGACTTTGCGGCCTTGCTGCTCTTTTTCTGCTGCAATGGCCATGCCTAAAGCGGCACTTAAAGATGTACTTGAGTGTCCAACAGAAAAGGTATCGTATTCGCTTTCTTCTCGCCATGGAAAAGGATGTAAGCCTTCTTTTTGACGAATAGTATGAAGCTTGTCTTTACGACCGGTTAGAATTTTATGAGGATAAGCTTG
>DDNL01000067.1 GCA_002341165.1 Shewanellaceae bacterium UBA2521 | reverse complement strand
CTGTCAGTTATTACTGTCAGTTTTAAAAAACAAAAAGATAGTTGTTTAGTATTCAACGGTTTGCATTGTGTAGCTCGTCGGGCTCATAACCCGAAGGTCGTTGGTTCAAATCCAGCTCCCGCAACCACATGATGTAACTACACTTTCCACAGCACCCTAGCCTATTTAATTTAAATCCATTTTTAATCTTACTTCACTATTTTTTATCTTTAGTCCATCAGCAAAGCATACTCTCAAGTCAACCCTACTTTTAAGTGCTCCCAATCAGCATGCATAAAAAAAGCCCCAACATACTGCTGAGGCTTCTCTATGAAAAAGAGCGCAACTAAACCTGATGTTCCATTTTAAGAACGAGGGCGCGTAGTTCTCTAAATAGGACAGAAAACTTAGCAAATTCATGCGTGCTACTGATCTTAAAGTCTGCTAATCGATTAAACCAGCGACTTAAGTCAAGGTGATGTTCATCAAACCATTGTTCAAGAATATCATCTACATCAGAGGCGTCATTGAGAATAGATAAAGCTTTAGACGTAAGCTGTCTTTGGCAACTGTCTAGATCTTCTCTAAATGCTGCTCGAGCTAAAGCTTGCCAGTGGTTACTCACTGACTGTGCATTGATCTGCTCTAAGAACCAATAAAGCTGACATTTTGCTCTGAGTTTAAAGTACAGCTCAGCAACCCGCAAAATCGGCTTTTTCGAATCTAACGCAATCTCGGTAATATCTAAAGAAGAGAACAAGCGTCCCATATTTGCTAAGGTGAAGGCAACCTCTTGCGATATACCCGCTTGCTCATATTTGTACACCAACTCAGCAGTAGAGTTCACTTCTTCATCCATAAGCCAACGCGTAATGTCCTTTTTCAAGGCATGAAAGGTAGAGCGGTATTTATTGATTGTTTCAGAGATCTGCAACTTACGATCACGATTTCTAGCTAACCAATAACAAGCACGGCGCGTATTACGACGTAGTTTATATAAGATTTCGTAGAGTAATTCTGATGGTACCTGCGAACTTGGATCAGATATTGTGTCCAAAAACTCAGGAACAAAAAAGATATTACGCGCAATCAGATAACAAATACCAATTTCAGCAATCGAAGAACCTGTTTCATCATGCATACGATACACAAAGTTCATGCCCATATCGTTCACAATTTGATTCGCTAAAGCAGTAGCAATAATCTCTTCTGATAGTGCATGTTCTTGGATTTGCTGACGATAGCTATCTTGCAAACGCTTAGGAAAGTATTGCACAAGCAAATGCTCTACAAGATAAGGATCTTGCGTCACTTCAGGCGTGTTGAACTGTTCTTTTAAGACCATTTTTGCATAAGAGAAAAGTACTGATAACTCAGGTCGAGTCAATGAACGTCCCGCGGCAATACGCTCAGCCAGCTCTTCATCAGGCGGAAGGAACTCAAGTACCCGATCTAACTTACCTTCTTTCTCTAAATGATGGATAAAGCGTATTTGCTCTTTAAGTTGCGAAACACCGAAGCTTTCTGAAATAGAAATCGCTTGTGTTTGATCACGACAATCTTTAAGTACAATTTCAGACACTTCATCGGTCATATCTTCAAGCAATGTATTACGCTGCTTCAGCGTTAAGTCGCCCGATGTAACGATACTGTTGAGCAAAATTTTAATATTCACTTCATTATCTGAGCAGTCTACACCACCGACGTTATCGATAAAATCGGTATTCACACGGCCAGAATTATGCATATCAAATTCAATACGACCCAATTGAGTACAACCTAAGTTGCCCCCCTCGCCTATGACCTTCACCTGAAGTTCATTCGCATTGGCTCGCACCGCATCATTGGCACGATCTCCAACATCTAGATGCGTTTCTTTACTTGATTTAACATAAGTACCAATACCACCATTCCACATCAAATCTACTTTCATACGCAAGATATGTTGAATCAGTATATTCGGCGTGATGCTCTCTTCTGTTGTACCTATCATCTCTTGGATTTCAGGCGTAAGTTGAATTGACTTCGCCGAACGCAAAAATACGCCACCACCTTCGGATATCAAACTTTTATTGTAGTCCGTCCAAGATGTTCCAGGCGTTGTAAATAAGCGATAACGCTCGTCCCAAGAAGAAGCAGAATCAGGCTTAGGATCAATGAAGATATGCATATGATTGAATGCAGCCTGTAAACAAATGTGCTTAGAAAGTAACATACCATTACCGAAAACATCACCTGCCATATCGCCGACACCAATACAGGTAAAGTCTGTCGTTTGGCTATCAATACCAAACTCTTTGAAATGACGCTTCACTGACTCCCAAGCACCGCGGGCTGTGATCCCCATTTTTTTATGATCATAACCATGACTTCCACCTGAAGCAAAAGCATCTCCGAGCCAAAAGTTATACTCCTCCGAGATACCATTGGCAATATCAGAGAATGTTGCAGTTCCTTTGTCCGCTGCAACAACAAGATAAGTATCTTCATCATCATGGCAAACCACTCTTTTAGGTGGTATCGTTTCACCTTGGATGACATTATCTGTGATATCGAGTAAAGCGCGAATAAAGAGCTTATAACACTCTTGACCTTCTCGCATCACCTCTTCTCGAGCACCATTGTCAGGCATTTGCTTACAAACAAATCCACCTTTTGCACCCACAGGTACAATCACCGTATTTTTAACCTGTTGCGCTTTAACCAAGCCTAAAACTTCGGTACGGAAATCTTGCTTTCGATCTGACCAACGTAGACCGCCACGTGCAACTTTACCACCTCGAAGGTGTACGCCTTCAAAACGAATGGAGTACACAAAAATTTCAAACTTAGGTAAAGGTAATGGCATTTCAGGAATGAGCTCAGGAGAAAACTTCAATGAAATGTAAGCTTTTTCCCCACCTTGCTCATTTTTCTGATAAAAATTGGTTCTCAATGTAGCATAAATTAGATCTAAGTAACGACGAATAATACGGTCATCATCTAGGCTAGTGACATCATCTAGCAAGACTTCGATTTTATCGGCCAGTTGCGTTAAGCTTCTGTCTTTCAAATCTGGATTGAACTTACGCTCGAACATTTCAATCAGTAACTGTGCACACTCACCATGCTTAGACATGGTTTCAATAATGTAAGACTGACTGAACGTCGATTCAATTTGACGCATATATTTAGCGTAAGCTCGAATAATACAAGTTTCATGACCACTTGCACCAATGTTCAAAACCAGTCGGTTGAAACCATCATCTTCAAGATCTTTTTTCCATACGCGAAACAAAGCATCTTGAAACAGCTCTTGGCGTCTCATTAAATCTTCGCTGTCGACATTACTCATCATCATCAAAAAGTCGGAAATCCAAAATACACCTTTTTTCGATTTGACCTCATAAGGGTGTTCAGTAATAACGCGCAAACCAAAGTTTTCAAGCATAGGTAATACATCCGATAGAGTCATGGATGTATTTTTACTATAAAGCTTTAATCTTACTTGGCCTGAATCCACATCCGCTTCTTGCGGCTTATAGAATAAAATACCCAAAGACTTACTATCATCTAATGCTTCTAACTGCTCAATGTCATACACAGCAGTATTAGCATTGACTTCCTCTTGATAGCTTCTGGGGAAGCCTGAACCATAACAATCTGATATCTCTCGGCCACGCGCTTCACCAAAGTGACTGATCAGAGCATGATTAAACTTGTCTTCCCATAGCCGTGTGGCTTCTTTCAAATTATTCTCAATCTCTTTCACATCAATATCCACATTGTAATCATCTACTTTAACAATATAATGTGTTCTAGCTAAAGTTGATTGGGTGAAATAAGTCATGAACTCAACATCATGCTGCGATTTAAAATAATCCGCTAAAAATGCTTGAGTTCCGTGCCTAAGTTTCGTATTAAAGCGTTCCTTTGAAATATACACCATACAAGAAATATACCGCCCAAAATGATCGTGACGCACAATAACTTTGAGTTTATCGCGATCTTTGATCTGTAATATACCTTGTGCAGCATCTGATAATTCCTTTTCGCTCGCTTGAAGTAGTTCATCTCTAGGATAAGTCTCTAAAATATGCGACAGCTGTCTATAGTCATGCGAACGGGGTAACAAACCACTTTTTTTCATAATCCGTTCGACTTTATTTTTAAGCAGCGGAATATCTTTCGTATTACTATGATAAAAAGACAGCGCATATAAACCTAAGAAACAATCTTCACCGATCACTTCTCCTTTTTTATTAAAACGCTTGATACCAATATAATCAATGTATTCATAGCGATGCACTTGACTTTTTAAGCTACTTTTTGTGAGGATTAAAGGCGCATCGTTCAAGGCTTCTTTTCTTGCTGGTGTCGCAAAATCACTCAAATTGATAGATCCCGTTAACTCTTCATGACTCTTAAATAAGCCAAGTGATTTCTGAGATTGAGATACAAAATGAAGATCATCACCGACTTTCTTCAAGTCGTACCGACAAAAGCCTAAAAAAGTGAAACGGTTTTGATATAAATACTTCAAAAAAGCAATAGCTTCTTTTTGAGCCGAGCTATTTTCTATTGCCGCAGCACTTAAATCGTCGATAGACTTTTGTAGACTGTCTAACATTTTGGGCCAAGCATCCACAACACGGCTTACATCTTGTAGAACATCTTTAATTTTTCTCTCTAGTTCCTTACAAAGTTTGTCTGTAGCAAGACGATTGATTTCAATATAAATCATCGCTACATCATCATTCTTATCTTGGCTTGCACCACTGATATAAGATATATTGAGAATCCGATGGGAACTATCACGCTGAATCTGGATAGGGCTATTTCTCACGAAATGAACAATAAAATTGAGACGCTGAAGAAGTAGTTCAATAGAATCTACAACAAAGGACATATCCGGATGTACGACCTGAATAATCGTGTGGGTTGATTGCCAACCATGTTTTTTTTGTTCTGGATTAAAAACTTTAACTGAAGATGCATCACTATGTATAGAAGACAATTGATTCCAAAGGCTTAATATTGCGCCGTATAAATCTTGATCATCCCGAAAAGCTAAATCTTCTTGTTCTACGTTTTTGAATACTATTTTCGCTAAACGCTCAACCTGCAGTGACTGCTCAGGAGAGACCTTAGTACGAATAAGATCATATACCTTTTCTAATAGAACCGATGTTTTCACTTCTGAAAATGCCATGATATGTCCTTTAACATCTTAACTAGAACAAAGCTGTGTAACCCTCGATTTAAGCTTATATGTAGCATAACTTTTGTTCTCTTATAATAATAATAGCTAAACTCATCAAATTTATTAAAATTTATTGTTTTTAGCATCTACATACACCCATTCACTTGGGACAAGGATAACATTTTCCCTTGTGAATCGAGCCGTATCAAAAAACGCCCTTCTATACCTGAATAGGTTAAGAAGGGGATAAAGTGGCGGGCATGTATATATAAATCTTGCCCTTGCTCATTTTTTACATGCACATACTGTGCTTGCTGTTCATAAAAAGACATAAACTGCAAATAAGTTATTTTTAATAAAAAACTATATTCCTGCATGTGTATGATCTCTTTTGCAATGAATTCCCATCACTGCTGTAATGATTTAAATGTTTTTTCATACAAATCTTTTGCCAAGTGATCTAAATCTAGTAACTCTTGTAAATGATTTTTCATTTTCACTTGTTTATCTAATGGCTGCTTTTTCCACTGTGTTAGGGGCGTAATCAATCTCGCTGCAACTTGAGGGTTAATCGTATTTAAGTGCTTAAGTTGCTCAAAGAGAAATACATAACCCGATCCATCTTTAGCATGGAATAAATAAGGGTTCGCACTTGCAAAGCTGCCTATCAAAGCACGAACTCGGTTAGGGTTCTTTAAAGTGAAAGCTTGATGATTAAGTAACCTTTTGACGCGTGATAGAGTCTTATCCGAAGGCAGTGTTGCTTGCAAGGCAAACCATTTATCCATGACCAAAGGTAACTGTGACCACTGCCGTTCAAAAGCAGACATCATCGCGTCTCGTTCTGCCGAGTCTTGCATATTCGCCGCTCTTAAAGCTCCAAGCTGTTCCGTCATATTACTCGCTTGCTCATATTGCGCTTTGACGATACCTGATAAGTGTTTCGGCATTAAAGCCAAATAGCTTAAACAAATATTTTTTAAAGCCCGTGCTGCAACACCTTGCTCACTTTGCTCCGAAACCTGATGTGCTCTCTGATACACTTCAAGTAACACATCTTCGAGCTGTACAACAATCTCATGCATAATGTGTCGTCTAGCTCGATGTAGATTTTCAGTATCCACTTCCGTCATCATTTCTACAAGAGCTACTTCTGAAGGTAAGTGCAAGATTTCTGCAATCAAAGCAGGATCTAAAGTTGTGGAACGTAATACTTCATCTATAGCATCAATGAAAACAGGTGATACTTGCTGCTTTTGCTCTTGTTGCAAAGCTTTAACACCTTTTAAGATTTCTCTACTAGCCAAAGTTTGACAAGCATCCCAACGGCTCATTTCATGCTGGGCATAGCGCATAATGTGAGCTAAATTATGTTCCGATTCATCATAGTTGAGCTTAATGGGTGCTGAAAAGTTACAGAACAAGCTTACCGTTGGTTTTTCTTTGATATGATCATAAGTAAAGGTTTGCTCTTTTTGCTTCAAATTTAGCAAATACCCTGAATGAGAAGCTTGCTCAGGTAAAGCTATAGAAGCGCCGTTTTTATCAAGTAGCTCAACGACAACAGGAATATGTAGATCTTGCTTAGGAGAACCATCGGCTGTTTCTGGTGTATACTGTGAGAACGTCATGCTGTAGGTATTCTTAGAGCTATCGTAGTGATCTGAGAAAGTGACAACAGGCGTGCCAGCTTGAGCGTACCATCTTTTGAATTGCGTTAAATCCACACCACTTGCATCTTGCATCGCTGCAACAAAATCATCGCAGGTCACAGCATGACCATCATGACGTTGAATATAGAGCTTCATCCCCTTTTGGAATAAAGTCTCACCTAACAAAGTGTGCATCATGCGAATCACTTCAGCACCTTTTTCATATACTGTTGAAGTGTAGAAGTTATTCATTTCAATAACAGACTCAGGACGAATAGGATGCGCCATAGGTCCGGCATCTTCTGCAAATTGATGATTACGTATCGCTTTCACCGCATCAATACGGTTGACCGTGCGCGATCCGAGATCTGAACTAAACTCTTGATCTCGAAAAACGGTCAGTCCTTCTTTTAAACTTAATTGAAACCAATCACGACAGGTAACACGGTTACCCGTCCAATTGTGAAAATATTCATGCCCTATGACCGATTCAATGTAGTGGTAATCATCATCTGTTGCAGTATCACGATTTGCGAGAACGAACTTTGAATTAAAGACATTGAGACCTTTATTCTCCATAGCGCCCATATTAAAAAAATCAACTGCAACAATCATATAAATATCAAGATCATACTCAAGTGAAAAACGCTGTTCATCCCATAGCATGGCACGCTTCAAAGACTCCATAGCATGATAAGCTTTGTCTTTTTGACCTTTATCGACAAAGATTTGTAATAAAATATCACGACCTGTTCCAGTGGTATAATGATCTTCAAGCAAATCAAAATCACCTGCAACCAATGCAAACAAGTAACAAGGTTTAGGAAAAGGATCATACCACTGCATAAAGTGATATCCATCATCAAGTTCACCTTGATCGACAGCATTACCATTACTCAATAAATAAGGGAACCTTGATTTTTCAGCTTCAATACGTACTTTGTAGGTTGCCAGTACATCAGGTCTATCGAGAAAATAGGTAATGCGCCTAAAACCTTCGGCTTCACATTGGGAACAAAAAGCACCATCAGACAGATATATCCCTTCGAGTTTTGTGTTGGCTTTAGGATTAATTTCTGTCGTGATGAGCAGCTCAAAGTCAGACTTATCCGTATCGAGTATCAATTGACTTGATGTCACCTTTATCTGCTCATCGAGAGGTTCACCATCTATCGCAATTGAAATTAACTTCAGCTCTTCACCATCAAGGGTAAGTGGTTCTAGGTGATCGCCACATCGCTCAACGCGCATACACGCTTGTACTTGTGTGCATTCATCTGCTAAACGAAAAGTTAAATCCACGTGAGAAATGGTAAAAAGAGGAGAGCAATAATCACTTAACCGTTTGGCTTGAGGTTGGCTCATACATCTGATCCTTATAGTTATATCGTTTTTGTATTACAGCGAAGGTATAACAATTATCAACTGTATTGAAATGAAGTTCAAATACATTTCAATAATAGTCACAGATTTATTTTGAGAAAAGCATGAGGGAAATTCAGGTACAAAAAAACCCGATATAAATCGGGATTTTCTCATTTGGCGGAGTGGACGGGACTCG
>DDNL01000069.1:59555-59961 GCA_002341165.1 Shewanellaceae bacterium UBA2521 | reverse complement strand
TTTCTTATCGAAAGACACAAAAAAAAAGTTATGGTGGTCAGTTCCGATATCTATCGCCCTGCTGCCATCAAACAGCTTGAGACTCTTGCTCATGAAGTAGGTGCTGAATTTTTCCCTTCTGATACATCACAAAAACCACTCGATATTGCTCAAGCTGCTATCGCACAAGCCAAAACACAGTTTGCCGATGTTTTGCTAGTCGATACCGCAGGTCGTCTCCATGTTGACGCCGATATGATGACCGAAATCACGGAGCTACACCAAGCTATCAACCCCATAGAAACGCTCTTTGTCGTCGATGCGATGACAGGTCAAGATGCCGCCAACACAGCCAAAGCCTTTCATGATGCCTTACCTCTAACAGGTATCATTTTGACCAAGATTGATGGTGATGCACGAGGTGGTG
>DDNL01000069.1:33082-59172 GCA_002341165.1 Shewanellaceae bacterium UBA2521 | reverse complement strand
GAAAAAACTGATGCACTAGAGCCTTTTCATCCTGATCGCATCGCCTCGCGCATTTTAGGTATGGGTGATGTGATGTCACTTATCGAAGAAGTTGAGCGTAATGTCGATAAAGAAAAAGCCCAAAAAATGGCGCAAAAGCTACAAAAAGGCAAGGGTTTTGATTTAGAAGACTTTCGTGACCAACTGCAGCAGATGAAAAATATGGGCGGCATGATGGGTATGCTCGAAAAGATGCCAGGTATGGGACAACTTCCAGCAGGCGCGTTGAATCAAATACAAGATGGTAATATGTTCAAATCCATGGAAGCGATGATCAACTCCATGACACCTCATGAGCGTAGCTTCCCTGATGTCATTAAAGCATCTCGTAAACGCCGTATTGCTCAAGGCTCAGGTACTTCAGTGCAAGAAGTCAACAAACTCCTGAAACAATTTAGCCAAATGCAAAAAATGATGAAGAAATTTGGCAAAAAGGGCAATATGCAGAAAATGATGCGTCAAATGGGCGGTAAAATGCCTAAGTTACCTGGGTTAAAATAATTTCTAATAACCTCTGTTTAAATCTTGCTTTTTTGGCTGATTTAGGTAAGATCGACCGGATCATTCTATCAATTGCGCGAACAGAGTTGATAGGTCATTTGAGCTTTATAATAAAGCAACTATTCAAGAGGATGTAAAACGATATGGTAACCATACGTTTAGCACGTGGCGGCTCAAAGAAGCGCCCATTTTATAACATTGTTGTAACTGATAGCAGAAACGCTCGTGATGGCCGTTTCATCGAGAAAATTGGCTTTTTTAATCCCGTTGCACAAGGTCAAGCTGAAACATTGCGTATCGACCTTGAGCGCGTAAACCATTGGGTCAGCCAAGGTGCATCACCGTCAGATCGTGTAACACAGCTTGTTAAGCAAGCACAAAAAGCTGCTTAATGCAGCTTTATTGGACATAGGCGGTAACCGATATGACACACGCAAGTGACTTAATTGTAGTCGGCACTCTTGGCGCTGTTTATGGTGTTAAGGGCTGGATGCGTATCAATAGCTTTACCGAAACTATGGACAGCATTTTTCACTACTCACCTTGGTTTATCAAGGTCGGTGGGCAATTGCAAGAACTTAAAATCGTCAATTGGCGTCCACATACCAAAGGCTATGTGGCTCAGATTGAGGGGATAGAAAATCCTGAACAAGCCCAGCGCTTAGTCAATCAGGAAATCCTCATAGACGCTGATCAACTTATTGATTTAGATGATGGCGACTATTACTGGAGAGATTTGATGGGCTGTGAAGTCGTCAATCTAGAAGGTTATCATATGGGCGTTGTGACAGAGGTTTTGGAAACAGGCTCCAATGATGTATTAAGAGTGAAAGCAAACAAGAAAGATGCATATGGTAAGCAAGAACGACTCATTCCTTTTGTGGATGAGCAATTTATTGTTGCAATCGACTTGCATACCAAAAAAATTCAAGTTAATTGGCAACCAGACTTTTAAGTCAAGGGTTTTATGATGTGGTTTGGTGTAATTTCATTATTTCCAGAAATGTTTCGTGCAATTTCTGAACATGGTGTTGTCGCTAAAGCCATTAAGAACCAGCTGATTGAACTCAATGTGTGGAATCCTCGTGATTTCACGCATGACAAGCACCAAACCGTAGATGATCGTCCTTACGGTGGCGGACCTGGCATGTTGATGATGGTACAACCTCTCAAAGATGCGATTACCGCTGCAAAACGTGAAGCAGGATCTGATGCGAAAGTGGTGTACTTGTCACCACAAGGCAAAAAATTGACTCATAACGGAGTCAAGCAGCTGGCTAAGCAAAGCAAGCTTATTTTTGTTTGTGGACGCTATGAAGGTATTGACGAACGTCTTATTCATAGCTGCGTTGATGAGCAATGGTCCATAGGTGACTACGTGCTCTCTGGCGGAGAACTGCCTGCAATGACCATGATTGATGCCATTGCACGCCTTGTTCCAGGTGTTTTAGGCAAACAAGCTTCAGCCGAACAAGACTCTTTTGTCGATGGCTTGCTTGATTGTCCGCATTACACACGACCAGAAGTGCTTGATGGACAAGAAGTGCCCGCTGTATTACTCAGTGGCCACCATCAAAAAATCAAGCAATGGCGCATGCAACAATCGCTGGGGCGCACTTGGCTTAATCGTCCTGAGTTATTAAATGATCTAGCTCTGACTGACGAACAAAACGCACTCCTTGCTGAATTTATTGAGCAAGATCAGGCAAAATCGGACAGTTTACCTAGAACGGAGAATATAAATGAGTAAAATTATTCACGCTCTTGAACAAGAGCAAATGAAAAAAGACCTACCTGCTTATGCACCGGGTGACACTGTTGTCGTTCAGGTTCGTGTAACAGAAGGCAACAAAACACGTTTACAGGCTTTTGAAGGCGTTGTGATTGCAAAACGTAATCGCGGCCTACATTCATCATTTACAGTCAGAAAGATGTCAAGTGGTGAAGGCGTTGAGCGCTGCTTCCAAACGCACAGCCCTCTTGTAGAAAAAATTGAAGTCAAGCGTCGCGGTAAAGTACGTCAAGCGAAACTTTACTACTTACGTAGTCGTACAGGTAAAGCTGCACGTATCCGTGAGAAGCTAGGCTAAATTTTTATTCGTTCTGTTCGCAACAAAGCCCACTGTATCAGTGGGCTTTCGTTTAGGTGCGATCGACAAGACTTGCGTCTGTGCTCAGAAACATTTATGCTTAAAGTCTATCGGAAAAGTTTATTGTCTGGAGGTTTTATGGCAACTGTACATTCTTTATCTACGCGTATCGAAGATAAAACATTACTCCACATCTTATATGGACTTTTCTTAGCTTACCCTCTATTTGGCATACCTGCCCTGCTTGCACTCTTCTTAAATTGTGTTTTGAGTTTAACGCAGAAAACATCTATGTCTGAGTTCATGCAATCACACTTAAAATGGCAAAGGCACTCTGCATATATTGCATTATTCATCACTATCGCAGCACTCAATATCCATAAGACATGGATTGCCACTTTATTTCTACTCAGCAGTGCATTATGGTTTAGCTATCGTATGATTCGTGGCTGGCTTGATCTCAATGACAGTCAGATGCTCTACTTTAATCCACAGCATCAAACTTAAGTTTATCTTCTTGTATACGTACTGCATCTTGTATCATGGCGTGTAAAATAGATTGAATCAAGTCTGAACCAAGTTCTGGATATCTATGCTGTATCGCTTCGGCATGTTGCTCTTCTCTTTTTAGATCGCGAACCGGAATATGATGTGATTTTTTGTAGACTCCAATCTGCTTTGCAATCTTTGCTCTCTCTTTGAGTAGATCAAAAATTGCATCATCTACATCATTAATTTTTTGGCGTAAAGTCGCCAATACATCAGAAGCCATAACCTTGCTTTATCCTCTTCATTAAACCATTTTAAGCTACGCTTTAGCGCATATTGAAGTATGCTATTTTAAGCTAAAACTACATAGAAATCGAATTTAACAAAAACTACTTGCAAAAAAACTGTAATAGCGTAATGTTACACCATTACAACTTTAACACGGTAATATCAGTATGAAAGATCTGAACCATACAACATGGCATCAATTTATCAGTGATTCAACAAAATTCAGTGTTGATGATCAACATTGTTTATTGGATTTAGTGCTCACTGCAAAAGAGCAACAAGCCATTACAACACGACTTAAAATCTTTACTGAGTTACTTCATGGCCAGAAGAGCCAGAGGGAACTAGCAAGCCAGCTTTCTGTGAGTATTGCCACCATTACGCGCTGCTCTAACTATCTAAGTCACATGTCTACATCTGAATATCAACGTATCAAAAGTTTATTACATCATTCAAATTAGGAGTACTCAATTGGATACCTCACCGCAACCAAGTCATCCAACACACACCCCAGCTGCTTTGGGTGGTATTATGATTATCGCTGGTACCAGCATTGGAGCAGGCATGTTCTCGCTACCGATGATGAGTGCAGGCGTATGGTTCAGCTGGACTACAGCACTTTTGTTAGTTGTTGCATTTTTCCTTTATAGTTCAGGGCTTTATTTATGCGAAGTGGCTTTTAAGTTTCCTCTTGGAGCACATTATACAACTATGGCGACAAAAACACTGGGACAAAAAGGTCATATTATCACACTCCTTTGTGTTGGCTTTGTCTGTTATATTCTAACTTATGCATATATTTCAGGCGCTTCATCTGTTATACGTCACACCTTTGAACAACTCGATTGGATCCAAATCTCATCAGGAGAAGCCAGTGCACTCTTTGCGCTCTTGCTTGGCATGGTTGTTTTTTTGGGCACAAAATATGTCGATAAAATCACCACAGCAATGCTAGGGGGTATGATTTTTACCTTTTTTTCTTCCTTCACGGGACTAACACAAAATATCGAAACAGAAAAACTATTTCCGCTTATTCCTATTAGCGATAGCTATATTTATATTGGCTCTATGTTGCCTGTCTTGGTTGTGAGCTTCGGCTTTCATACCGCAGTTCCAAGCCTCATCAAGCATTTTAATGCCGATACAACTAAGGTGCTTAAATCTATTCGCTACGGTCTATTTATCACTATTGCTGTGTATTTATGCTGGATATTTTCTGTATTTGGTTTAGTCACGCAAGTACAAATGGTCGAGGTCATGCACCAAGGTGGTAACATTGGTCAACTGATTCAGTTATTACAACAACTGAGCGACTCGGTGAATTTAGACTTATTGATCCAGATATTTTCTGAACTTGCTATCGCCAGCTCTTTTTTAGGTGTCAGCTTAGGCCTGTTTGATTTTATTGCTGATTTATTCAAGTTAAGTGATCACCCTCTTGATCGCATCAAAACAGCTTGTATCACATTTTTGCCACCTACTTTATTGGGCATTTATGCACCTAACGGATACTTGATTGCCATGGGTTATGCAGCACTTATTGCAGCCATGTTCCTTGTGGTTTTGCCTTGCTTAATGGCTATTAAAGCACGCAAAGATCCTTCACTAATCCAAAGCCAGGGTGCCCAATTTAAAGTCAAAGGAGGCTCAATCAGGCTCTATTTCACCCTCATCTTTGGCTGTATTGTTATACTTTGTGAAATGCTGCACATCTCGCACATCTTGCCTGTATACGCTTAACCCGTATCTTGTACATGCCAATGAGTCATCCACAGCAAGGTGACCCGTTGGCAGAGAGTTATTCAAGCCAGTACAATACTTTAAAACGTTTTATGCGCCGAATAGAGTGCCAACATGAAGCATGCTCTGTGTTATCTGGTGCGGGCGACTCATAGTGCACACTTAATACTACCTTTCCTTTATGATTGAAACCGTAATCCGCTCGAGACACAACCGACCATACCCAACACTGATCAGCCTTTTGGTGCAGTCGACAGGCCTTCAAGCCTAAGCAGGCGAACCGATGCTGCGGACTTTTACCTTCTCGCTGCGGTATGTGATGCAAAGAAGTGAGGCCTTGAACATAGCGCAGCACACTATGTTTATGAGCTTTGACTAAATTTTGTTGCGCTTCAAATCTATCTTGAGTTGCCTGTGAGATTTGGCCTATCAACCCAAGGTCATGCGTAAGCCAAAGCAAAGATGATAAAAGCAGACTAATCACCAGCAAGGTCCACAGTAACATGAAGCCTCGAACATGCATTAATGTAACATGTGATGTAAAGTGATCAAACGCGTCATGCTTAATCTGACATAATCATCTTTTGGCTGCCAAAGACGACCATCTATCAAAGGAATATGCTGCTGTACCAAAGACGTATCAATAGCCTTTTTCTCGGAGCGCACAACAACTTGTATCTGTAATGCAACAAGACGTAGCTCTGTTTGGTGATGCCATAGACTCGTTTGAATCTGATCCAAGGTTTGATATGTTTCAATTTGAAATCGATCACCTTGTTGACGACCTAGGCCATATAGAACAATCAAACGCTCCACACCTTCAACTTTAACTTGAGTATTTAAATGAGGTCGACGATGATGATAAAGAAGACGAGATGAAAGCCATTGTACGTATAGTTTAGGCTGGCCTTGATGACGAATAAAATAGCGTGAGTGTACAACATACCATTTAGGCTCTTGCTTTTTACAATCGACAGAAGTGAATATCACCTCACCTGTTGCTTGAACCTGTTCGCAGATAACTTGCCTGTTGTAAGGCATATCTTGATCTGCCGCAGCCAAGTAGGTGATTGCAATACCTTCATTTTTCTGAGAGTCCGCGCAATGACTTTGCGATACAGGATACAACCAACGTAAATAAGATGCTTCATCAAACACAGAGCATGTTAGGTGAAGCAATACATTATCAGCAGCAAAGTGCTTTGTTTTATGTAAAGCATATCCTGTTAAGCTCGCAAAAAAACCAGCGCGTTTTATATCGTATTCTAAAACAGATAAGGCTTTCAGCGCTTTAAGTTGAAGTGCTCTTTCTTGTTGCTGCTGAGCTTGTGCCAGCATCCATATGTTCAGGTAATGCACCATGCCCAAAATGGTAACCATCGCAATGCCTGCGGCAAGCATCACTTCAAGTAAGGTCAATCCCTTTTCATACTTTTTCACGCTCTAGCGCTCCATGATAATACTCAATTGAACTCCCTGATTGTTCGCCATCGTCTCTGAACAAACAGCATGTTGTTTTTCATTGGAGAATACCTGATTTAGATAGGACAACCAAGTTACGCTTATGGTAAGTTTTTGAGCTTGAACTGCAATACAAGCTTGTGCCTGCGGTAGTTTTATATGATCTATCAACTGAGTCAGCCATTGTTCTATATCCCAATGCCTCAGTTCGACAGGTGTACATCTTTTGTTCATACAACTTTTTCGAGATGCCACAACCTCTTTGTACTTCCCAGCATAAGCAGACCACTGTGTTGTATTCAGTTGAATGCGGCGTGCTAGATCCTCTGTAGCTTGATAAGCCCGTAGCTGCTGGTAGGTATATTGAGACTCTTGCTTGATAAAGCTATATAACTGACTCGAACTGACGATCACCAAGACCATAAGGCTCAATGCGACTAATGACTCCACTAAGGCAAAGCCTCGTGAAATATAAGATAAAGAAAGAGAGTATCGAGTCATCCTTAACTCAATGCGATGAAAAATTAAACTTGCTTAACGCGTAACTCAGCAGGAACTGGGAAGACAACGTCTTCCTTACGACCATCAAACTCAGTAACACAACTGATCTTGTATTGGGCAATAGCATCAACGACTTGCTTCACCAAAGTTTCAGGCGCTGAAGCACCTGCTGTGATACCACAAGAACTTATTCCCTTAAACCATTGTGCTTGCAGGTCATCTGCTGTGTCAATTAAATAAGAAGGTGTACCAAATTTATGCGCGAGCTCACGTAAACGATTTGAGTTAGAGCTGTTTTTTGAACCCACAACAAGCATCATATCGACATTCGGTGCAATCTGCTTCACCGCATCTTGACGATTTTGCGTTGCATAGCAAATATCATCTTTACGTGGACTTTCAATCCGTGGATACTTCAACTTCAATGCGTCAATCACATCTTGTGTATCATCAACAGATAAAGTCGTTTGCGTGACAAAAATAACACGTTCTGGATCTTGAATCTCAAGCTCTTGCACATCAGCAGCTGATTCAACCAAATGAATTTTACCCTTGTCACTATCGTATTGCCCCATAGTGCCTTCTACTTCAGGGTGCCCCTGATGACCAATTAAAATACATTCTTGGTCATTGCGGCTTGCTCTTGCAACTTGAAGGTGCACTTTGGTGACCAAAGGACAAGTTGCGTCAAATACTTTAAGCTGACGTGATTTTGCTTCTGTACGCACAGCTTGAGATACACCGTGAGCACTGAAGATCACAATGCTGTCATTCGGTACTTCATCAAGCTCTCGCACAAACACTGCACCGCGCGCTTTTAAATTATCGACAACATAACGGTTATGTACCACTTCATGACGCACATAAATAGGAGGCTGAAATAATTCTAATGCCCGCTCAACAATGGTAATTGCGCGGTTTACACCCGCACAAAAACCTCGGGGATTAGCTAAAGTGACTTCTATACGCTCAGCACTCATTCCATAACCTCTAAAAGTTCAATTTCAAAAGAAATCGTCTGTCCCGCTAAAGGATGATTGAAATCAACCGTCACAGATTCATCGACAATTTCACGAATCATACCTGGAACCTCATCACCTGAAGGTTGAGTGAACAACATAATCATACCTTCTTCGAGCTTAGACTCTTGAGAAAATTTCGTTCTATCCATATAGTGAATCTGTGCAGGATTGACAGGACCAAACGCATCTTCAGGTTCCAACGTAAACTGTTTAACTGCACCCACTTCCATCGCTTTCATATGCGATTCTAAAGCGGGACTTAAGCTCTCATTGCCTAAAACAAGCTTGACAGGTTTATTGGTAGCTTTTGTATTTTCAGCAATCGAGCCATCCGAGAGTTTCATCTGCACATGACACAAGCAAACTTGATTTGACTTCATGAGTTCGTATCCTTATGTATATCTTCTTTTGAGGTTTTAGATTCTTGCTTCATCTGTATAACTGCATCAAGCACAACAAGCGCAGCACCGATTGATATAGCAACATCAGCAATATTAAAGGTTGCGTAATGATAAACATCCCAATATAAGTCAATGAAATCGACGACATAACCGTACATAATACGATCAGCCACATTACCTAAAGCCCCTCCTATTACAAGGGTATAGGCGATATTCAATCGCAATTTATCTCTAGGTTGCTGTGCCAGCCAATAACACAACAAGCCTGTAACAAAAAAAGCTATGCCCGAGAAAAACCAGAGTTGCCAACCACTTTGGCCCGCTAAAAAGCTAAATGCTGCGCCTGGATTCCGTTGATACGATAAGTTGAATAAAGGTAAAACCGCTACGGTTTCACCATATTCAAAATTTTGGATAATTTTTATTTTGCTCCACTGATCTAAAATAAAAACCATCACGCTTAACCATAACCAACTCAGACCTGTTGTTCTGAGCTTCTCTAACATAATGTACTCCCTAAGCAAATAGGCGATGCTCGCCTTGACCTTCAATGTTCTTGACACAACGAGAACACAAAGTAGGATGTTCTTGATGATGCCCAACATCATTACAGTGATGCCAACAACGCTCGCATTTTTGCGCATCGGTTTTGGAGACCGCAAGCTTCAGCCCCTCTAACTCGGTGAGCACACTCTCTGAAGGTGCAGCATCTAAAGACTCAATAGCAACAGTCGATGTGATCATCACAAAACGCAACTCATCAGCAATAGAAATTAGAGCCTTATAAAGCTTATCTTCTGCATAGAGTGTGACATCAGCTTGTAAACTTGCGCCAATTTCACCTTCGCGGCGTGCCTGTTCTAACGCTTTATTGACTTGTGAACGTACGCTAAGCACTTGCTGCCAAGTTGCATCATCGATATCTTGATCAAGGGTCACAGACTCAAGACCTTCATACCAATACTCAGTAAAGACATAGTCTTCTTTTGAACCCGAGATAGGTCGCATTTCTTGCCATATTTCATCAGCGGTGAAGCTGGTGATCGGCGCGATCCAGCGTACTAAAGCTTCAATAATATGATACATAGCAGTTTGACAGCTACGACGCGCTAAACCATCAGCTTTAGCTGTATATTGACGATCTTTGATGATATCTAAATAAAAACTACCTAGTTCAACGGAACAAAAGTTCATGATTTTTTGTACTACAGCATGGAAGTTGTATTCATCATAAGCTGAAATGACTTCTTGTTGCAGTTGTGCTGCACGACGTACAATCCAGCGGTCAAGTGCCACCATTTGTGATACAGGTACTTGATGCTTACTTGCTTCAAAACCATTTAAATTAGCTAACAAAAATCGTGCTGTATTACGAATACGACGGTAAGCATCAGCATTACGCTTCAGGATTTCATCTGAAGCCGTCATTTCAGCAGAGTAATCCGTACTCGCAACCCACAGGCGTAAAATATCACCGCCTAACTTATTCATAACTTGCTGAGGAGAAATCGTATTACCTAGTGATTTCGACATTTTGTGGCCTTTTTCATCCACAGTGAAACCATGTGTCATCACCTGTTTATAAGGCGCTTGACCATTTAAACCTGTACTGATCATCAGTGAAGACATAAACCAGCCGCGATGCTGATCAGAACCTTCTAAATAAAGCTGCGGTGTCGCACCAGCAAACTCTTCTCTTTGCGCTACAACAGAATTAAAAGATGAGCCAGCGTCAAACCAAACATCTAAAATGTCTGTTACTTTTTGATAATCATCCGCTTCATCACCAAGTAACTCAGCTACGTCAAGATCATACCAAGCTTGAATACCTTCTTTCTCAACACGTAATGCCACCTGCTCAATCAGAGCAACCGTATTAGGATGCAAGGCTTGCGTTTCTTTATGAATGAATAAAGCAATCGGTACACCCCATGTTCTTTGGCGAGAAATACACCAGTCGGGTCGTCCTTCAACCATCTTCGCAATACGCCCTTCTCCCCAACCAGGGATCCACTGTGTTGCTTCAATCGCTTTCAATGCATCACCACGCAAGTTGGCTTTATCCATAGAAACAAACCATTGGGGTGTAGCACGGAAGATAATAGGTGTTTTGTGACGCCAGCAATGTGGGTAGCTATGCTGATAACTTTCTTGGTGCAATAAAGCCGAACGTGTTTCTAAAATTTTCACAATTTCATCATTAGCTTTAAAGACATGCTGACCTGCAAGAAGTGGGGTATCTGAAACGTATACACCCTGATCATTAACAGGATTAGCTATCTCTAAACCATACTTTTTAGCCACGACAAAATCGTCTTGTCCATGGCCACCAGCAGTATGCACAACACCTGTTCCAGATTCTGTGCTCACATGATCTGCAACCACAACAGGCACGTCAAAATCATAAAACGGATGGTGAAAGCGCATGAGTTCTAGTTGCTGCCCTTTCGCTGTGCCTAAAATTTCATAATCGCCGAGTTGATAACGATTTAAACAAGACTCAACAAGCTCTTGCGCAAGAACAAGGTGCTTGGTTGCTGTGCGAACTAAAACATATTCAATATCAGCATGTACCGCTAAAGCACGGTTGGCAGGGAGCGTCCAAGGTGTGGTGGTCCAAATGACCATAGCAAGTTCAGATAACGGTTCATGAATACCAAAGAGCGTAGCAACTTTCTTAGGTTCTACGGCTTGAAAAGCAACATCTACAGCAGGAGAAGTTTTATCTTCATACTCAACTTCTGCCTCGGCCAGCGCAGAACCACAATCTGTACACCAATGCACCGGCTTAGCGCCTTTTTGCAGATGATTTTTTTCTATCAGTTTGCCAAGGGTGCGAATGATATGCGCCTCGGTAGAAAAGTCCATCGTCAAATAAGGGTTGTACCAATCAGCTAGAACACCTAAACGAATAAAGTCTTTGCGTTGACCTTCAATTTGTTTCGCAGCATACTCGCGACATGCCTTACGAAATTCCGCTTCAGAGATTTTATGACCTGCTTTACCTACTTTCTTTTCTACTTTTAACTCAATAGGTAAACCATGACAGTCCCAGCCAGGGATATAAGGCGCATTAAAACCAGATAAAGTTTTGGACTTCACAATCATGTCTTTCAAAATTTTATTGACTGCGTGCCCTAAGTGAATATCACCATTTGCATAAGGAGGACCATCATGCAAAATAAAAGGTTTTGCACCTTCACGACTTTCTCTAATTTTTTGATATAACTTATCTTGCTGCCAGCGCTCTAGCAACTTAGGCTCTCGCTGAGCAAGGTTGCCACGCATAGGAAATGCGGTTTCTGGCAAGTTTAAACTTGATTTATATGTACTCATGAAAATCTACGTCCTTAAACCGTATAGTATCTGATTAATCTGCATCACTCTGAAATAGGGCTCGAGCTTGCTCAGCATCACATGTGATTTGATTTTTCAAATCATGAACAGAAGTAAATGCTTGTTCATCTCTTAATTTTTTAACTAATTCAACTTCAACGGCATAGCCGTAAATATCTTGCTCAAAGTCGAATAAGTGCACCTCCAGTAAGCAGTGCTTACCGTGAATAGTAGGTCGGTAACCCACATTAGCCACACCGTTAATCCAGTCTTGACCTGGATAACGCAACCTTGCTGCAAAAACACCTTGCACAGGAGACTTCTTGCGTTTTAAAGCAATATTAGCTGTAGGAAAACCAAGTTTTCTCCCCATTTTTTTACCATGCTGCACTCGTCCAGACAGCACGACATTTCGTCCAAGGTAAGAGCGTGCTTGCTCTAAATTACCTTCAGCCAAACACTGTCGGATCAAAGAAGAACTCACACGCTCTCCTTGATATATAAAACTCGATGTACGCTCAACCACAAAATCATACTGCTGACCTGCTTGCTGTAATTGGGCAAAGTCACCTTGGCGGTTCCGACCATATTTAAAGTCATCTCCCACTACAAGATAACGTACTCCTAACTGCTCGACGAGAAGATGCTCGATAAAATCATTTCCAGTATAATGTGAAAACTTTTCTGTAAAATAAATACAGAGCAAGTAATCCACACCTAATTTTCGCATCAAACATAACTTATCTCTAAGTAAGCTCAGCCTTGTTGGGCTCTGGCTAGGAGCAAAAAACTCTTGTGGTTGTGGTTCAAAGGTCATGACAACTGAAGGCAAATTATACTTTTGAGCTTGCGCCACTAAATTTCTTAATACTTCAGCATGCCCAAGGTGCACACCATCAAAATTACCAATACTCAGAACACACCCATGATGGTGTGATCGAATATTGTGGATGCCACGAATCAATTCCATGCAAAATTGCTTTTTTCTTTGAAAATAAGACCAATTATACCTGATACGCAGAAGATAATCAGCACACAAAACCGAACTAAACTAAAGATTTCTAGAAAAGTTTAGCTTTTAATAGGTCGCAAAATAGCTTTATGCCCTTTTAAAAGGATAAAACTCAGTACATAGACCAAAGCTCCTATTGCGATTAAACCTAAAAGCCAGCTCAAACGTTTCAAAGAAGACATGGCAAGCCATCGTACTTCATCTGGATTGAGCCAAGCCACGACAGAAGCCATCAGCAATACACAAACTATAGCTTTGCTCAAAAATATCCAAGTTTCACGGCTCGCTTGATACGCACCGCTTTGTACTAAACCTCGGTACAACAACACCATATTCACTAAAGCCGATAAAGAAGTTGCTAAAGCAAGCCCGACATACCCAAGAAAATAAGCAAAAATCAGATTAAACACCATGTTACAGACCATAGCAACGATGCCATACTTCACTGGCGACTTCGTATCTTGACGAGAATAAAATCCCGTAGCAAAAATTTTAATCAGCATAAAGTTGAGCAAACCTAGCATATAGGCAACTAAGCTCATCGATGACTGTGCTACATCATATTCAGAGAATGCTCCGCGCATAAACAACACCATAAGTGTAGGCTTGGCCAAGAGAATCAACCCCACCATCGCAGGTAAGCCAAGCGCACATACACTTCTTACGCCCCAATCCATAGTTTGCGAGAAGCTCGCAGTTTTAGCCTTGGTATGCTTTGTGGATAATGTCGGAAGAATCACAGTTGCAATAGCAATCCCAAATACCCCCAAAGGAAACTCCATCAATCTGTCTGCATAATACAACCAGCTGATCGAGCCGGTTATAAGATAAGATGCAATCACAGTGTCTAACAATAAATTGATTTGCGAGACCGATACGCCAAACAATGCCGGTATCATCAACTTACGAATCTTCATCACACCTGCATCGTGCCAAGCCCAGCTGGGTTTTACCAGAAAACCTATGCGCCATAAAAAGGGAATTTGAAAAACAAACTGTACCAAACCACCGACAAACACACTCATCGCAAGCCCGATTTCAGGATGATCCATATCAGGACAGATCCATATCGCAAAACTGATGATAATGATGTTCAAAAATACAGGCGTAAAAGCCGATACCGCAAAACGCTCCATCGTATTTAAAATAGAGCCTGCAAAAGCAACAAAGCTAATAAACCATAGATAAGGAAAAGTCCATTTAAGCAGGAGGCTTGCCATTTCAAATTTAGCTCCTGCCGGTGCTCCATCAAGGTGGGCAACAAACCAACCATTAGCAAATAAAGCGGCAATAATAGGCGAGCCGATTACGCCAACTAAGGTGATCATAGATACGATGATACCCAAGGTGCCTGCGACTCGACTCAACAACAACCTCACATCATCTGGGTGATGCTCTTTATACTCCACTAAAACAGGAACGAAAGCTTGAGCAAAGGCCCCTTCAGCAAAGAGTCTTCGCAAGAAATTAGGGATCTTATTGGCTAGCAAAAATACATCTGCACTTGCTCCTGCACCAACCAAATGAGCAATAACAATATCCCGCACTAATCCCATGATACGAGAAACAAGTGTCATAGAGCTCACTATAAGCCCAGACTTCACAAGTTTTTTGGACACAACACACCTTTCAAGCTTAAATGCTTTATGATTTTAAACATATTAGTTTAACAGTGAAAGCGCAGATAAAAAGAGATGAAAATAGCTTTTTTCTGGGCGTAAAATCAAGTAAAATGTCATAAATCTTAGATTAGCTATAAAGTGTAGCTATTTTTTAGTATAAACATTGACAAAACGCGAAAAAGAAGGCATATTGGCTCATCTTTTTTGAAATCATATACAACAGTTTAGGAGTTGCACCTTGGCTAACATCAAGTCTGCAAAAAAACGCGCGCTTCAAGCTGAAAAGCGCCGTCAACACAACGCAAGTCGCAAGTCGATGATGCGTACATACATGAAAAAAGTCATCGCTGCTATTGCCACAGGTGACAAGGCTAAAGCTCAAGAAGCTTTTGATGCGGTTCAACCTATCTTAGATAGATATGCAACAAAAGGCCTTATCCATAAGAATAAAGCTGCTCGTCATAAGAGCAAGTTCAGCGCTCAAATTAAAGCGCTGTAATTATTCTTTACAGCTAAAAAAAACCGGTATTTCAAATATACCGGTTTTTTTTGTGTCTCAAATTTGCTTAAGTTAATATGAGACCGATCAAAAAAGCCAGATTAAATCTGGCTTTTTTAGCATCTCAGTTTTTATCTTTGCATACTCAATGAAATATCTAACTTCACTACTTCCAAGCTTTCATCTTACTCTTCAAATCAGGAAAGTTGCTTTTATTGAACTTAGGCAGTTTACCTTGTTGAATTTGATCTGTGTAATCTTTAATCACACGTACCGCAACACCAGAAAGTAGTAAAATAGCTATTAAGTTAACCGCAGCCATCAGTCCCATAGAAACGTCAGCTAAGTCCCATACAAGCTGTAGTTTAGCCACAGAGCCAAACATCACCATGCCTAAAACGACAACTCTAAATGGAATTAAGACAGAGCGGTTACCGCTGCTGAGGAACAATATGTTACTTTCAGCATACGAATAGTTCGCAATAATTGTAGTGAAGCAAAAAAGAAAAATAGCAAGGGCAATCGCAGAGCTACTCCAATCTCCAACCTCAGAAGAAAGAGCTTGCTGTAGTAAACCTACACCATTGAGCTCACCTGCGTTTTCATGCGCTCCTGTCATCAAGATAATACCTGCTGTAGCTGTACAGATAACAATCGTATCAAAAAATACACCTATCATTTGTACGAAACCTTGAGAAGCAGGATGATTCGGATTAGGCGCGGCACTCGCTGCGATATTTGCAGCACTACCCATACCAGCTTCGTTCGAGAACAAGCCACGTGCTACACCGCTTTGCATTGCTTGAGCAACCGTGTAAGCTAAGCCACCTGCTGCGACTTCATGTAACCCAAAAGCACTCTTCACAATTAAGCTCACAACTGCAGGTAATTCACCCACATTCATCATAATGACTATCAAAGCCAGTATTAAATATAAGCCCGCCATAAAAGGTACAACCGTAGAGGCAACAACTGCTACACGCTTGATACCACCAACAATAATCAAAGCTGTAGAAAGAACTAATACTATACCAACGGCTACTTCATCCCAATGCAGTGCTGTGGCTAGTGCATCGGTAATGGTATTAGCTTGTACAGCTACAAAGACAAGACCAAAGGCGACGATCAACAAAATAGAGAAAAGGATGCCCATCCATCTTTGTCCAAGACCTAGCTCCATATAGTAAGCAGGACCACCTCGAAACTCACCTGTTTTTTTGTCCTTAACTTTGTAAACTTGAGCAAGCGTCGACTCAATCATGGCCGTAGCCATACCTAATAGAGCAATAATCCACATCCAGAAAATAGCACCTGGACCACCTGCAACAATAGCTACAGCAACACCTGCCATGTTACCCGTGCCTACACGCGCAGCCATAGATGTAAAGAATACTTGAGCAGAAGATAACCCTTCGTCAGAGCTTTTACTTAAACGCAAGATTTTAAATGCATGACCAAATTGGCGAAATTGAATGAAGCCCAATCGTATCGAGAAATACACCCCGACACCAACAAGCAAAAACATCAACAGCTTACCCCATAGAAAACCGTTGATCATAGCTACAATATCTGAAAACATATTAGTACCTTATGTTGTTTAACTTAATTAAATTAAGTTCTTTTCAAGAGTTACGAGCAGTAACAAAACACAGGTAGCACACAAGTGTAATGATCACTCCTTTAAAGCCGGTATCGGCTAAAAATCGTAAAACTGAAGTTTAACGTAAGGGAATAATAATACCACTTTGTTCCATATCAAAGTCAAGATCACAAAAGGAATAGAACTCAAGCATATCATCCAAGATTTTGTTTATACTCCCAATTAATTTATTAATTTATCCTAAATTTTAACTATTCATCGTAAAATAGTTCGTTTAAAAGATATGATTTCGGGTACAATATGACACAATACTCAGTAATCAATACAACTTTTAGCAAGTATGATTGCCATTCGAAATATGAGAAAGGATAAAAATATGATGCAGAACAGTTTACAGCAGCTGAACCAATATACAACGCTTGTTGCCGACACTGGAGACATTCAAGCTATCGAGAAGTTCCAGCCTGAAGATGCAACAACTAACCCCTCACTTATTCTCAAAGCAGCATCATTGCCTGAATACCAGGGATTAATTCAAGATGTTATAGAATGGGCGCGTCAACAACCTCAAGCGACACAACTCGAAGATGCTTGTGATCAACTCGCCGTCAAAATTGGACTTGAGATCCTCAACATTATTCCTGGCCGTATCTCCACTGAAGTCGATGCCAAACTTTCTTTTGATACCCAAGCATCTATTGCAAAAGCAAAGAAAATTATCGCTTTATATGAAGCTGCTGGTATTGCTAAACATCGTGTACTCATCAAGCTCGCTTCAACATGGGAAGGTATTCAAGCAGCAAAACAACTTGAAAAAGAAGGCATTCAATGCAACCTGACGCTCTTATTCAACTTTGCTCAAGCACAAGCCTGTGCTGATGCCAATGTCTACCTCATTTCTCCCTTTGTGGGACGTATTCTCGATTGGTACAAAAAGAATACCGATCAAGAATATAACGCTGAAAACGATCCAGGTGTCCTCTCGGTTGCACAGATCTATAACCATTATAAGCAACACGATTACCCAACCATTGTTATGGGAGCAAGTTTCCGTAATATAGGTGAAATTAAAGCACTTGCAGGATGCGATCGTCTTACCATTAGCCCATCACTTTTAAATGAATTACAACACAGTGATGCGCAGGTTGAGCGTCAATTACATCCAGCAACACAGATTCAAGCTAAGCCTACATCTATGACTGAAGCCCAGTTCCGTTGGGCGATGAACCAAGATCCGATGGCAACAGAAAAGTTAGCTGAAGGCATACGTAACTTTGCTATCGATCAAGAGAAGTTAGAAGATATGCTTCAAAAACTACTTGTAAAATAAGGTCTGCTCATGTCTCATCAAAATAGCACTACATGGCAAGCCCTTCTCAACCATAAAGATGTGATCAAATCGAGTACTTTGCGCCAACTCTTTGCTGATGACGCTCAGCGAGTTGAACAGTTCACAGTGCGAAGCTGCGGCATGGTGCTCGATTATTCAAAAAATAAAATCACACAAGAAACACAAAGCCTTTTGCTGCAATTAGCACAGGAAAAGCAGCTCAAGCATGCCATTGAATCCATGTTCAAAGGCCAGATGATCAATACGACAGAACAACGCTCTGTAGGTCATGTACATCTGCGTGAGCCACAGGCCAAAGCAAAACATCCCGAAGTACATCAAGTGCTTGCAAAGATGTATCAGTTTGTCGAAGCTGTGATCTCCGGTACGCATTTAGGCTACACAAGGAAGCAGATTACAGATGTCGTAAGCATTGGTATTGGTGGCTCATTCCTCGGTCCTAAGATCGTCAGCGAAGCGCTCAAACCTTATCAAAAAACAGGGCTTAAAGGGCACTTTGTAGCCAACATCGATGGCACAGCCATTTATGATAAGCTGCAAAAATTAAATCCTGAAACAACGCTTTTCATCATCGCATCAAAATCTTTTACCACACAAGAAACATTAACCAATGCTCAAACTGCAAGAAAATGGTTTCTTGAGCAGGCTACTGAAGAAGCCATAGCGCAACATTTTGTAGCAATCAGTTCCCAAGTGGATAAAGCACAACAATTTGGTATCGATGCTGATCATATCTTTCCTATGTGGGATTGGGTTGGAGGACGCTATTCTCTGTGGTCAGCTATTGGACTCCCTATAGCCTTGCTCATAGGTACTGAAAACTTTCAGCAACTTCTCGCTGGTGCACATAGCATGGATGAGCATTTCTACAGTGCACCCTTTGAGCAAAACATACCCGTTTTACTTGGATTAATCGGTATATGGAATAGTAATTTCTTGAATGCAGCATCACATGTTCTTTTGCCCTATGATCATGACTTGCGTGCTTTACCTGGCTATATTCAACAGCTGGATATGGAGAGTAATGGTAAATCAGTGCAGCATGACGGCACACCTGTTTCTTGCGATACAGGACCTATTATTTGGGGTTCAGAAGGCACAAATGGTCAGCATGCTTTTCATCAATTGCTTCATCAAGGTACACGTTTCGTATCGGTTGACTTTATTTTACCGCGAAAAAGCCATAGGCCATGCCAAGCACACCATGAAATATTAGCCTCACATTGCTTTGCGCAAAGCCAAGCACTCATGCAAGGGCTTACTTACGATGAAGCATTACAAGCACTTTCTGGTTCAACTCAAGCTACAGTAGAGCAAAAGCAACTTGCCAAGCATAAAATGATGCCAGGTGATAAACCAAGTAATACCTTACTGATTGATCAAGTCACACCTGCTACATTAGGTGCTCTCATTGCAGCTTATGAGCACAAAACTTATGTTCAAGGTGTGATATGGGGTATTAATTCTTTTGATCAGTGGGGAGTCGAGTTAGGTAAACAGCTAGGGCATCATATTTTGCAGCAAATTAGAGGTGAAATCCCATCTGATACGCAACAAGATAGTTCAACAACGGAGTTGATTAAACTATTCAAGGAAAAATAAACCAAATATTCAAGCAGAGTAAGTGCTCTGCTTTTTTATTCTCTGAATTTATGCTACATATTATACGAAGTCTAAATAAGGATGGAATCGATTATGGAAAGGTTAGACTATGCATCAAACTCCGACGCGACAGATAAAACTCGACGTTCAAAACAAAATAGTAAACGCAAATGGAGAGAAATAGAGCAAATAAAGGAAAAGCACAGGCTATTGCAGGAGCTCAAAGATATAGACCCTAACTTAGAATATGATGAGCAACACCTAAAAGAAGAATTATAATCTCTAGCTAGACCACAAAACCCAATTGTGGTCTATTTATCCGACTGTTTCCTTAGGTTACAATAAGACTTTATTTTTTCTGTCGAGCAACCTGCTATGCAACACCTGATCACACCCCTTCACACCTCGTGGCAACCTCTTTTTCAAGACGCACTCAAAGCACCCTATTTCAAAAAGTTAACGCAGTTCTTAAATCATGAAATGCATGTAGGTAAGACTATTTATCCCCCCGAAAACTTATGGTTCAATGCTTTCATGCACACACCTTTGGAAAAAGTAAAAGTTGTTATTGTAGGTCAAGATCCTTATATCAAGCCTAAGCAAGCCATGGGGCTTTCATTTAGCGTACCTCAACATATAAAACTCCCTCCTTCTCTTAGAAATATTTTTAAAGAACTGAGTCATGATGTACAACTTAACTCTCCAGAGCATGGAGATTTGACCTCTTGGACCAAGCAAGGTGTATTCTTACTCAATGCCTCTTTAACTGTTGAGCAAGGCATGGCTGGTTCACATCTCAAGAAAGGCTGGGAGCAGTTCACACAAGCGGCACTGGCTTATATCAATCAACATAAACAAAATGTGGTTTTTCTTGCTTGGGGTGCGTTTGCGCACAAGTGCTGTGACATGATCGATGAAGATCGACATCATGTTATACGCACAAGCCACCCAAGCCCTCTAGGTGCTTATAAAAACTCAAAGTCTGCACCCGCTTTCTTGGGCAGTCGCTGTTTCAGCCAAGCCAATGCATACTTACGCTCAACAAAGCAAAAAGAGATTGATTGGAAAATAACTCATGCAGCTTAAGTAATTTATGATAAAATCATGTTAGGCTTTCCTGATTATTTATACCTGACTGAGATCTTATATGATTACAAAAAATAAAGTTGTCACCATTCATTATCGCCTCAATACCCACGAAGGTGAACTGATCGAGAGCTCTTTCGATCAAGATCCTATGGTTTACCTGCACGGCGCTCAAAATATCATCACTGGATTAGAGCAAGAGCTTGAAGGTAAAACAACAGGCGATAAGTTTAAAATTAATATAGAAGCCAGCCAAGCTTATGGTGATTACCTTGACCACTTGTGTCAAAGTGTACCTAAAGAAGCTTTTGGTGATGTCTCCGAACTGCTTCCAGGTATGCGTTTTACAGCGGAAACCGATGTAGGTCCTCATCCTGTTCAAATCGTAGAAGTACACGAAGATAGTGTTGTCGTCGATGGCAACCATCCTTTAGCAGGTATGGATTTAGTATTTGAAATCGAAGTCATGGATATCCGCGATGCGACTGAAGATGAAATATCTCATGGACATGCTCATCTATCTGACGAAGACTCTGACGACAGTCCTTCTATTCACTAGTGGCCAGAGTATAAAAAGAAAAAGCTTACATGATGTAAGCTTTTTCGTTGTCTGCTGAACTCAAATTACACTCTTACTCATAACTTAAATCACGTACTTTGCCGCGAAAAACCCAATAGGTAAAAGCGGTATAAAGCAAAATCAGTGGAATCACTACAGATGCTCCAACCAGTAGAAAAGCAAGCGACTCAGGCGCACTCGCCACCTCGACTAGAAGCATTTTTCCAGGGATAATGTAAGGAAAAATAGTATAAGCCAGTCCAATCATACAGACCAAAAAGACCAATATAGCGTTTACAAAAGGCTTCCAGCATGCTGCATCATCATGGCCTATTTTCCTAGTTAAGTTATACTCACAACGAATGAATAAAAATAAGCATAAACTAGGTACCAAGATTGAAATAAACAGCATCTGATTACTCATTTTCTCTGCTGCCGAATCTGTGTACAGCATAAAAGAAAACCAGCAAATAGCAGCAATACCAAAGAAAAGTGCTCTAGAGCTATATTGAGCCCACACTATCGCACGTTTTTGCAGCGCACCCTCTGTCTTCAAAATAAGCCATGCTGCACCAATGAAGCAGTAAGCAATCGCAACGCCATAAGAACTTAATACTGCAAATGCATAAGCGAATACACTCTCTTCAAAGCCTGTTACATAACGACCTATCATATAACCTTGCGATAAAGCTGCAATTGCTGACCCTATTTTAAAAGCATAATCCCAGGCCATACGTTGATGCTCTGGCGCTTTCACACGAAAGTCAAAAGCGATTCCTCGTAGAATTAAACCAATGAGCATCACGAAGACAGGCAAGTAAAGATAGGATAAAGCAAAAGAGTGTGCTTTAGGAAAAGCAATAAACAATAAACCTACAATGAGAACCAACCAAGTTTCATTGGCATCCCAAAAAGGTCCTATCGACGCAACCATCTTATCTTTATCAGCTTTATCACGTAACGGCATGAGCATACCTACACCCAGATCATAACCATCAAGTACAGCGTAAATGAAAATAGACAATGCTAAAAGTCCCCAATAGACATGGGGTAAGTACATAGAGTCAATCATGCAGGAACAGCTCCTTTTATATCCACTACCGGTGGGTTGACGTTTTTACGAGCCAACAAAAAGACCGTTTTGATATAGTAAAACAACATGAACGCATACATCAGCAGATAGCCCACAAGCGTTAACCCAACATGCTCAGATGGAACCTGTGTGACAGCGTCCGCTGTTTTCAGTATACCTGTGACCAGATAAGGCTGACGCCCCATTTCCGTAACATACCAACCAGCTATCGTCGCCACCCAACCTATAAAAGTCAAATAGCTCAAACCTTGCAAGTGCCATGTTGCTAACACACCACGACGTCTCAGTTGGAAATGCGAGAATAGCGCTGTGATGATCATCAGCACCCCCGTACCGACCATGATACGAAACGAGAAAAACAGAGGTGCAACAGGTGGATGCTCACCTTTGAACTCATTCAAACCTTTGATTTCACCATCGAAGGAGTGTGTTAAAATCAAGCTTGCCAAATTTGGTATGCCGATCTCAAAATGATTCTCACGCGCCTCTTTATCAGGTAACGCAAATAAGAGCATAGGCGCACCTTTTTCTGTTTCCCAAACACCTTCTACAGCAGCGATTTTCTGTGGTTGATGCTCAAGA
Organism: Shewanellaceae bacterium UBA2521; assembly: GCA_002341165.1. Classification (GTDB taxonomy): domain Bacteria; phylum Pseudomonadota; class Gammaproteobacteria; order Enterobacterales; family Shewanellaceae; genus UBA2521. The sequence continues at coordinate 36,298 of DDNL01000069.1, read as the reverse complement.
GTATTCAAACCGTGGTAATCACCCACAATCATTTGCAGTGGCGCTAACACAGCAGCTAAAGTCAAAACTGTTTTAAGAGCCAACTTGGGTGCAGTTGCATCTTTGTTCTGCAAAATCTGATAGCTCGATACCCCAATCACGAGAAAAGAAGCCGTCAAGAAAGAAGCAAGTAACATGTGCGATAAACGATAAGGCATGGATGGGTTAAAAATAATTTCCAACCAATCTGCAGCATACACAACCCCTTCTCGTATTTCGTAACCTGTAGGAGTTTGCATCCAAGAATCTAAAACAATAATCCAGAAAGAAGATAATGTAGTACCAAAAGCAACAAGGAAAGTAGCAAGTGTATGCACCCAATTTGGCACACGACTATAACCAAATAACATCACACCAAGAAAAATAGCCTCAAGGAAGAATGCAGTCAGTACTTCATACCCTAAAAGAGGTCCTGCGATATTACCTACTTTTTCCATAAAGCCTGGCCAGTTTGTACCGAACTGGAAAGACATAGTAACACCCGATACTACACCTAAAGCAAAAGTAAGCGCAAAAATTTTAATCCAAAATCGATATAGGTTTAGCCAGTCTGAATGCCCCGTCTTATCGAACCTACATTTAAAGAAAAGAAGTATCCAACATAAAGCTATGGTTATAGTTGGAAATAAGATATGAAAACTAATGTTTGTTGCAAATTGCATCCGCGAAAGAACGAATGTATCAAGCATTTTGACATCTCTCTTACGAGCTGTGCTCGAAGTAATACATTGATATAGCCCATGATCGATAAACTATCCTGTTTAATATTTAGCATTCTTGCTAGGTCATGAATTTATAATTTATAATTTATATTCACTCCTTCATATAAACCCAACACATCATAGTTTCTTAATATACAGCGCAGAATTTCTACAGCCTGTAGAGACTCTATTTACTGATTTGCGGCAGAAGTAATTTGATTAAGTTGATGAAAAGGAATGAAGTTTAAATTTTAAATTAAGTCTTTCGAATGTCAATAACTAAACATGGTTTTTTGAAAAAAAAATATGATACTAATACACGTCATAAGGCTTAAATTTTTTATATACTTTTTTCATTTTAAATAAGCACATGATTCCAAATGTTTTCAACTTCACTTTTATTTTATTGAGCTTGACTGTAATCCAAAAATGTCGCATACATCGGTTAGCGTGTTTATGTCCTTGCTTTAAATATCTTTTGTAATATCGAAGTTGAGCACGCTTGAGTCGATTAAGGAACTTACCCTGTCTTCGGTTATCAAGCTTCTTTTCAGCGCGCTGATGATAACTTTGCTCGATATAGTTTTGCATTCTACTTTCATAACCTGTTTTGACCATATAATCAACAAGTCGCGTGAGTGTCATAATATAAAAAGTGAGAAACTTATGGTACGACTTTACAGTAAAGAAAAAAGTAGCTTGTAACCACTTTTCAAGCCAAGGGGTAAACCATTCACAGAAAAAGCAAACTTGTTGATAAATGAACTTACATACCCATATAAATGAATTTTCGTCGTCGTTTTTTTTGTTCTTAGGCATACTTACAACTCACATCTAATAAGCCTTATTTATATAGTATAGTAAGAGCTAAGGTAAATAAGAAAAATAACCTATTCTAAGAGCAATATTACGTTTATTTACTTCTATATATCCGATATGAAAAAAGCCATATTAACAGCGTTAATATGGCTTCTATGCATCATTTAAACAAAAGCTTAAAGTCGGCTAAGTTGTCACAGGCATTACATCATGCCCATACCACCCATGCCGCCCATGCCGCCCATGCCACCCATATCAGGTGCAGCAGCTTTTTCTTCTTTAGGAAGGTCTGTGACCATAGCTTCTGTTGTAATCATCAAGCCTGCAACCGAAGCAGCATACTGTAATGCTGAACGTGTAACTTTAGTTGGATCCAAGATACCCATTTCAAGCATGTCTGCATACGTATCATTTGCAGCATTGTAACCAAAGTTACCAGCGCCTTCTTTGACCGTATTGACAACAACGGAAGCTTCTTCACCTGAATTCGTTGCGATTTGACGTAATGGAGCTTCCATCGCACGCAGCGCAATTTTCACACCGTGAGCTTGATCTTCATTCTCTGTTTCAATGCTAAGCTTCGATGATACACGTACCAATGCAACACCACCACCTGCAACAACGCCTTCTTCAACAGCAGCACGTGTCGCATGCAATGCGTCTTCAACACGCGCTTTTTTCTCTTTCATTTCAATTTCAGTTGCAGCGCCAACCTTAATGACAGCTACACCGCCTGAAAGCTTAGCCATACGCTCTTGTAGTTTCTCTTTATCGTAATCCGAGCCCGCGTCTGCAATTTGCTGCTTGATCTGAATGACACGATCTTTCACTTCATCAGTATTACCGAAACCGTCAATAATAGTTGTGTTATCTTTAGTGATGACAACGCGTTTTGCTGTACCTAAATCTTCGAGAGTTGCTTTTTCAAGCTCCATTCCCAGTTCTTCTGCAATCACAGTACCTTTGGTTAAGATAGCAATATCTTGTAACATCGCTTTACGGCGATCACCAAATCCTGGTGCTTTAACCGCTGCAACTTTAACGATACCACGCATGTTGTTCACAACAAGTGTTGCCAATGCATCACCTTCAACATCTTCAGCAATCAATAATAAAGGCTTGCCGGCTTTAGATAGGCTTTCAAGAACAGGAACCAATTCACGGATATTTGAAATCTTTTTGTCTACCAATAAGATATATGGGTTCTCTAACTCAACAAGACCTGCTTCTGAGTTGTTTACGAAGTAAGGTGACAAGTAACCACGATCAAACTGCATCCCTTCAACAACATCAAGTTCGTTTTCAAGTGCTTGACCTTCTTCAACTGTAATCACGCCTTCTTTTGTCACACGTTCCATAGCTTGAGCGATTATATCACCTACGTTTTGATCTGAGTTTGCTGAGATCGTACCGACTTGAGCGATAGAGTTATTCGTTTCACAAGGCTGAGAAAGTGTCTTCAGCTCTTCTACTGCAACTTTAACTGCTTTGTCGATACCACGCTTAAGATCCATAGGGTTCATACCCGCTGCAACTGCTTTCAAGCCTTCTGTAACGATAGCTTGTGCCAAAACCGTAGCGGTTGTTGTACCGTCACCTGCTGCATCGTTTGCTTTTGATGCAACTTCTTTGACCATTTGAGCACCCATGTTTTCAA
>DDNL01000069.1:24023-32773 GCA_002341165.1 Shewanellaceae bacterium UBA2521 | reverse complement strand
TGAGCACCCATGTTTTCAAACTTGCCTTCAAGTTCAATTTCTTTAGCAACCGATACACCATCTTTTGTGATGATAGGGCCACCAAAGCTTTTATCTATCACAACGTTACGGCCTTTAGGACCTAAAGTAACTTTAACGGCATTCGCAAGTACATTCACACCGTCTAACATTTTTGAGCGAGCTTCATTTCCAAATTTGACGTCTTTTGCTGTCATGATTTTATTCCTCTGTAATTTTTTATGCTAATTTTAAGACTTAGTTATTCAATGATTGCTAGAATGTCGCTTTCTGACATAATTAATACATCTTGTGAATCAAACTTTTCTTCTTTAACACCATATCCTTCGTTAAAAATGACTTTATCATTCACTTTAACATCCAGCGCTTTCACATCACCGTTTTCAAGGATTCTACCGTTTCCTACTGCAATGACAGTACCTCGAGTAGATTTCTTGGCTGCATCACCTGTTAAAACAATACCGCCTGCTGAAGTTGATTCCGCTTCAATACGCTTTACTATCACACGATCATGTAATGGACGAATACTCATGTACAAATTCTCCTCAAAAATATTTTTCATAGGGCTGTAAAATTTTTCTTCGATAGCTCTTCACTTATATAACCACTATCTACAACATTTTATATTGCGGTGATAAATTATTTTTCAACCCTTATGATAAATAAAAAATAATTTATTATGTTTAAAAGTGTTACATGATAAAATAGTATCAGTTGTATTTCTTAAGGAAAATATATGTCAAGTCAACAAGGCTTCTTGATCGAGCCTGTAGGGGTTACGCTCTTACGTATGAGCTTATGTAATAGTATCGGAGTTCTTGCGGCAGCAAGCTTTGCTCTTGTCGATACTTATTTCGTAAGCTTACTTGGCACTCAAGCACTTACAGCGATTAATTTTACACATCCTGTCACACTCCTTATCACGTCTTGTGCTCTAGGTTTGGGTACCGCTTTATCTTCTGCTCTAGCTCGTCATGTCGGTGCAAACCATATGCAAAGCGCTAAACTTTTATTAAAACATGCGCTCTATGCTGGACTCATACTACTCAGCGGTATCAGCTTATTTTCTTTCTCTTTTGATCAACTTCTATTTAGTGCTTTAGGCGCACAAGCGAGCTGGGATGATATCCAAGAGTATATGCATGTTTGGTATATCGGTGTGCCTTGTTTTACGATGATGATTTTACTCCAGCAGGCTTTGCGCAGTTTAGGTGATGCTAAAAGTAGTGCCATGATTACTTGTTTTGCAGCATTATTGAATGTTGCACTCGATCCTTTATTTATTTTCGGCATCGGCACGTGGCAAGGTTACGGTATTGCTGGTGCAGCCTATGCTTCTCTTTGTGCTTGGTCACTCAGCAGTTTAAGCCTCATCATTGTGCTCTCTCGCAAACATCCTCTTTTAGATCTTTCTTTCTTGTATGAGTTTAATTTTTCTCTTTTTTATCAAGACTGGGTACATTTATCAAAGCTCGCTAAATCAGCCAGCCTGACCTTATTGCTCAACCCGATAACCCAAAGTATCTCGCTTGCACTTCTGGCGCGTTTAAATCCTTATGCTGTAGCTGCATATGGTACAGGTCTAAAAATTCAATCTTTTTGCATTATAGGTGTGACCGCCCTTTCTGCTTCTCTTACACCTTTTATCGCTCAAAATCTAGGAGCAAATCAAAATCAGCGTGCTTATTATGGACTGAGACAATCTGTGAAGTGGATTTTTATCTGGCAAATTTTATTATTTATTCCTTTACACCTCTACTCTCATGACATAGCTTATCTTTTCAGTCGTGATCAGGATGTTCTCGAGTGGCTCGATTTTTACCTACATTGGCTATCTCTTGGTTTTGCACCTTTGGCAATTATTATCCTCATCGCCAATGCTTTACTTGCTTATCAAAAACCTATGTATTCTATATGCATTAACGCCTTTCGGCTTGTCGGGCTCACACTGCCGCTGACGCTCATTGGCATTCATTTCTACGGTGCAACAGGAGCTTTCGTTGCACCTATGTTAGCCAATATATTGGTGGGACTTTGCTGTTACGGCATTGTGCTGTGGTTATCTCCTTCGAGAAATCCATCTCGCTCTTAATCGTCTTTGCGAGTAAACTCAGCATCAATAGTCTGCCCTTTAGAGTGTGGAGTACGCTTTGAAGACGATGCCTTCGAGTCAAAAGGGTGTTGTTCATAAGATGTGCCTTGATGTAACACTCGAACTTTTAAATAACGCATCAAGTGCTGTGCAATCCAAATGCGACTTACAGGCGTTAGAAAAACTAATCCCAAGGTATCCGTAAGAAAGCCTGGAGTAATCAAGAGCACTCCAGCGATAGCAAGCAAAATACCTTCTGCAATGTGCGTATCAGGTAATATACCTTGCTGCAAACGACTTTTAATATTCCATACCATCTGTATTCCTTGATTTTTGACCAATGAAGCGCCCAAAGCCGCGGTGATGATCATAAGCAAGATAGTTGGAAACAGACCTAGAACAGAGCCAACCTGAATCATTACGGCAATTTCAAGAATAGGAATCGCTATAAACAAAAAGAATAACAATGGAGCCATACATACCTCATAAAAAGATTAATACAACATTAATAAGGGCAAAAACAAAAAAATCAATAGAATATAATCCACATTTCATTATAAACTTAATCAAATAAATATAGAAAAATAAAGCTATTTATGTCTCTTTGTATACGGTATAAATATCATATCTAAAACATCTCTCAATTCAAGTTAGGCTTATGAAAACAATAGTTTATAAAATACTCATTTCTTGCTTCACTCTACTTTATGCTTCCGTCTTGCATGCTCAATTACAACTATCTCAGCCTAACAGGCTCGAACAACAAGATATACTCACGGTAGATGAGGCTTTCTTATTCGATTTCGAGCAACAAGATGATCGCCTCTTTTTAAAATGGGATATTGTACCCGGTCATTATATCTATCGAGATAAGATTAAAATCCAGCCTATCAATGCTCAAATTTTAGAAACCTATAAACCAGAAGGTACGGTCTATGAAGATCCTTATTTTGGAGCGCAGCGTATCTATCGAGATCCTGTGACCATTGAATTAAGGCTTGACTCTATACAAGATAACGCAACGGTTGAGGTGACCTATATCGGTTGCGCGCAAGATAAACTTTGCTATCCGCCAAAAAAAATCATGATTCCCCTGCAATCCTACCAGCTCAGTGAACAAGGTGGCCTGGCGCACCGCCTAGCACAAGGTAATATCTTTATAGCCTTGCTTTTCTTCTTTATTTTAGGTGTAGGGTTGGCTTTTACACCTTGCGTGTTTCCTATGTACCCTATTTTATCCAGCATTATTTTAAACCACAGCCAAGGCCAAAAAGCAAAATGGCCTTTTCTTATCTCCATGTCTTATGTACAAGGTATGGCGGTGACCTACTCTCTCTTAGGCGTCTTAGTCGCGATGGCTGGTTTAAAATATCAAGCCGCTCTACAACAGCCTCTATTACTGGGCGTGTTGGCTGCACTCTTTTGCGTGCTAGCTCTGTCTATGTTTGATGCATTTAACTTTAACATGCCAGAAAAGTTAACAAGCCTACTCAATAAAATCTCTTCACAGCAGAAAACAGGCACGCTTAAGGGCGTTTTTATCATTGGTGCTCTAAGTGGTCTCGTTGCTTCACCTTGTACTACAGCGCCTCTCTCTGGAGCTTTACTCTATATTGCACAAACAGGTGATATCTGGCTAGGATTTATTGCTTTGTATAGTTTAAGCTTAGGAATGGGTCTACCCTTATTAATATTAGGTACAACCAGTGATCGCTGGTTACCCAAAGCAGGAGATTGGATGAATATCGTTAAAAAAGTTTTTGGATTCTTGCTGCTGGCTGTATCGGTCACGCTCATCAGTCGATTCGCGCCTCATCTTCTTATTTCTCTTTTGTGGGTATTTTGGTTGCTCAGTCTTATAAGTTATCTTTTTATCGCCAACCTGAAAACTCAAAATGGTACATTTAAACTGGTACGCTTTATTAGTATAGCTGTGGCAGCTGTAGGATTAGCTTTTCTATTACGCTCTGAATTTATCTACACAGGGAAAACTTTATATAATCAAGCAACAGCATCTCAATCAACAAAAACTTCACAGATTGAACAAGGTTTTACTATAGTGCACACTCTCCAAGAGCTTGATACAAGCTTACTTGAAGCACGTAAGGCCAAGCAACCTGTTTTAGTGGATATGTATGCACAATGGTGTGTTGCCTGTAAAGAATTTGAAACTATTACGTTTCAAGATAAAGCAATCCAACGACATTTCCGAAAAATGAAGTTAATTAAGGTGGATGTCACTGACATGAATGACCAAACCATAGCTATTTTAGAGCGATATGACATAAAAGGGTTACCTACCTTGTTACTCTTTAATAGCCAAGGTCAACAGCAAGAACAACTTCGCGTAACAGGTTTCATGGCTCCGCAAGAGTTTGATAAGCAACTACAGCAAATTACCCAATAAAGCGAAAAACACAAAACTAATACAAAAAAACAGCAGAAAACCTGCTGTTTTTTCTTTTTCTCATTTAATTGAGTTACATCAAATAATAAATATTATTTAACTACTTTCAGATGAAACTTTTTCTTTTTATTTACAGTATGCTTAGAAGAAGAACACTTGGATATATCAGAAATTAAATCAGATTCTTTCAAGTCAACAATTTCTAAATCACGACTTTTGGCATGCCACTCTTGTTCTTCTTGTATGAGCTCATCTGCTTCAGAGCTTGACTCCGCTAAATCAAATTCGCTACCAAACATAAAACCAATGCCATTTTCTTGCGCGTAAATAGAGCATATTGATCTGATGGGTAACCAAATATCATATACAACTCCTGCGAACCGAGCTTGGAAAGAAACAGCTTCCGGTGTAATCTCCAAAGACTTGACTGCAGTAGACAAAATATTGAGCACAATTTTATCATTTTCAATATACTCAGTCGGTACATGCACATCCGGAAATGTTGTATCTACAACAACATAAGGTGTTAACAAGTTATCGGAAATCCAATCATAATAAGCTCTCAACAAATAAGAGCTATTTGATGTCATCTGCTTCATAAAATAAAACCTAAACCTATATCGCGTTCAACATCTGTGAGTGATGCTTTGAACGACTGCCGATTAAATATCTGTTTCATGTAAGTATGAATAGGATGGGCAGGTTGACCTTCAAGTTGCACACCTAGTTCTGCAAGTCTCCATAATAAAGGAGCTATGTAGCAATCGAGTAAACTAAATTCATCACTCATGAAAAAAGAACTATTGCCAAAAACAGAAGAGACAGATAACAAACTCTCTTGTAATTGCTTTTGGTGTGATTCCATATTGTCTTTTGCATAGATCATAGCAGCAAGCGAATACCAATCTTTCAATATTCTAGACATCATCAAGCGGCTAGAAGCCCTAGCAACGGGATAAACAGGCATAAGAGGTGGATGAGGAAACCTCTCATCTAAATATTCCATAATAATACGCGATTCATACAGCACTAAGTCTCTGTCCACTAATGTTGGAACTGTATTATAAGGATTTAACTCCATCAACTCTTCAGGCAAGTCATCTGGTTCGACTTCCACAACCTCAGCAACAACACCTTTTTCTGCCAAAACAATGCGCGCTTGATGACTATACAAATCATTAGCGCCAGAAAATAGTGTCATCACAGAACGCTTATTGGCAGCAACAGCCATACTGACCCTCCATAAAACACTTACACATACGTGAATTGTGAAGCTGAATCAGCTTCACCATAAGATATTAATATTACATGTAATTTGTCATTAATGCACATCTTTCCAATACTCTCTTTTAAGAAACCAACCTAAAATTGAAAAAACGGCAAGAAAAACAAGCACCCAAACACCTATACGCTTTCTTTCAACCTGTACAGGTTCAGCAGAATACGTCAAAAAACTCGTTATATCTTTCACGAATTGATCGTATTCTTCTGGTGTATACTGACCACCTGATGCTTCAATATTAGTAATGTGCCCCTGCGCATCACGCTGTGCAATAGGCGTGCCTTGAAGCTTTTCTAATACATGTGGCATCGCAACAGTGGGAAAAACGGTATTATTCACGCCAAAAGGACGTGATGGATCGACATAAAATGATTTCAGGTAACTGTAAATCCAAGAAGCACCGCGTACACGGGCAACCAAAGTCAGATCAGGAGGCGCTACACCAAACCACTGAGCCGATTCTTTGGGCAACATAGCAGACATAACATGCTCCCCTACTTTAGTACCCGTATGAATGAACTGGCTCTTCATCTTTTGTAAAGAAATACCTAAATCTTGCCCAATTCGATTGTAACGCTGATATTGAGTGCTGTGACATCCTAAACAATTCTCAACAAAAGCAGTAAAACCACGTTGCAATGATTTCTGATCAGTCAAATCTACGTCTATCTGATAGGGTAAGGCTTTAGAGCCCGAAGCCTGGACACAAAAGGAAAAGAGAATCAATAAAATAAAACTTATTTCTTTCATGAGTAATTCACCCTGCTTGGTAAAGGTTTGGTTTTTTCTTGATGCGAATAGAACCAAAGAAAGCCAAAAAAACCAAAATACAATAAAGTGAAAATTTGCGATAACACTGTACCAGTAGGCGTAGCAGGTAAAGCACCTAAAACACCCAACACAATGAAACTGATCACAAACTGAACCAAGTTAAACACATGCCACTTACAACGATAACGCACAGAGCGTACGTGACCTCTATCAATCCAAGGCAAAGCAAATAGAATTAAAATCGCTGACACCATAACAATTACACCACCTAATTTATCTGGAATCGCTCTTAACATGGCGTAAAATGGCGTGAAATACCATACAGGAGCAATATGCTCAGGTGTTTTTAATGGGTTTGCAGCTTCAAAGTTTGGTTTTTCTAAGAAGTAGCCCCCACCTTCTGGCATAAAAAAGATGACGTAGCAAAAGAAAAAGAGGAAAACTCCGACACCAAAAATATCTTTAACTGTGTAGTAAGGATGAAAAGGAATCGCATCAACGGGCCAGCCTGATACATCTTTGTTCTTTTTCACATCAATACCATCTGGGTTATTCGAGCCCACTTCATGTAGCGCAATAATATGTAAGAACACAAGTAAACACAAAACTAAAGGTAACACAGCAACGTGCAAAGCAAAAAATCGATTCAGCGTTGCTCCTGAAACAACATAATCACCACGGATCCATAAAGTTAAGTCATCTCCGATAATAGGAATAGCACCGAATAATGAAATGATCACCTGCGCACCCCAATAAGACATTTGCCCCCAAGGTAAGAGATAACCCATAAAAGCCTCTGCCATCAGCACAAAAAAGATAAACATGCCAAAAATCCACAGCAGTTCTCTTGGCTTTTGATAGGAACCATACATCAAGGCACGAAACATATGGCAATACACCACAATAAAGAAAGCAGATGCTCCCGTTGAATGCATATAACGTAGCAGCCAGCCGTACTCTACATCACGCATAATATATTCAATAGACGCAAAAGCACCTTCAGCTGTTGGAACATAATTCATGGTCAGCCAAAAACCTGTAAGTAATTGATTGGCTAAAACTAAAAAAGCAAGAGAGCCAAAGTAATACCAAAAATTAAAATTTTTAGGCGCTGGGTATTCACTAATATGCTTTTTGTATGTTTTTGATAAGGGGATTCTTTCATCTATCCAAGCTAATAAACTCATGCTACAACCTCTCCGTGGTCTAAACCTATAATCACTGTTGTATTATTCACAAAATAATGGGGAGGAACGACAAGATTCAGTGGTGCGGGTACACTCTCAAAAACGCGACCAGCCATATCAAATTTAGAGCCATGACATGGACAAAAGAAGCCTGAAGCCACTCCTTCCACTTGCTCATTAAAAGCATCATGTAAGTAAGTCGGTGAGCAACCCAAGTGAGTGCAGATGCCTACAGCAATAAAAATCTCAGGACGAATAGAACGTTCCTCATTTGCAGCATAATCTGGCTGTTGTGGCTCTTCAGAAAAAGGGTCTCTTAATTGTGATTCAACTTGTTTTAACTGCTGTAAGGTTTGCGTTGTGCGACGTACAACCCACACAGGTTTGCCACGCCACTCGACCCGTATAAGTTGACCGTCCTCTAATTTGGATATATCTATCTCGACAGGAGCTCCAGCAGCCTTGGCTTTAGCACTAGGATTCCAAGAGCGAATAAAAGGCACTGAAGTAGCAGCCAAGCCCAGGCCACCCACCACAGCGGTAGTGGTCGTCAAAAACCTTCGACGTCCCATATCGATAGGAGTATTGCTCATCCATTTCTCTCCATAAATGATTGGAATTGTAGTTATTATCTTGCGATCCTTTGCATGCAGTACTTTTTACACATCCTTACGGTACTGCATTGTTGTGTGATTATATCGAAAACAACATAAATTAACAGCAAAAATTTCAAACACCTCTTATCTCTGCTCTTTCGATTTAGCCACTTATATCACCACACAAACATAACAAGTAAGAGTTGAGAAAAAGAAAAAAGGAAAGCGAACGAATTTGAACAGAATTTACTGTTACGCTAATATGTATATATGCAAACTTTGATTTTTCTTTTTTTCACATGAAGAAATTTATACTCCTCCCTATTTTATGCCTTGCTTTAATAAGTTGTGGCGAAAATAAAGAAAATAAAGAAAACAACGGAAACAACGGAAACAA
>DDNL01000069.1:0-23687 GCA_002341165.1 Shewanellaceae bacterium UBA2521 | reverse complement strand
ACAACGGAAACAACGGAAACAACGTAGATAACGGAAACAACGTAGATAACGGAAACAACGTAGATAACGAAAACAACGTAGATAACGGAAACAACGTAGATAACGGAAGTATCGATATACCTGAAGAAATTCCAACTCTAGCAAGCAAAATCATAGAAGAATATAGGCAACAAGATAAAAAGCATACTCAAGATGCATCAGGATTAAAGCTCCGTAAGCAAAACATAGAAAATGCTTGCAAGCATGACAACTTGGAGTCCTATCAAAAATGTAAAAGTAGCATGAAAGCTCTCATAGACAAGGATATCACACCGAAATTAGCAAGCTTAAACAAGCAAAAAGCTGAATTATCATCAAAATTGTCTCACTTGACTTTAAGCGCTTCGGAGCAGGAAGAAGCCGATGACATCCAGCAGGCCTACATCCGGCATATCAGTACCTATGAACAATACAAAAACAGCTCTATATCTTTTGTAAAATCACAGTACCTTGCTTACCATGAGCAGAAAGCACAAGTATTGCAGGAAGAACTCGAATTACATCTTGAACACTACAAAAAGATCAAAAATGAGCTACTAAGCAGCGAAGATCAAATATCAGAGAATAAGAAAAACAAGTATAGAAACGAATTTGAGAAGAAATTTAAACAGCCAGTTCAAAGGACTATTCAAGCGATAGAAGAGCTCAAAGCGCATGCCAACCAAGAGTTATTTTTTGACAAAACACTTACAGAAAACGATAAAGCTCAAATCAATCTATATTACAAAAATATCGCGCAAAATAGCAAACAAAGTCTCAACACATATGATGATTACACCAATTCAAAGCAATTTGAGCAAGATTTAAATCGTGGCTACATTGCGCAGAAAACATATATCGAGCTTAACAAAATGCTCAATGACATAGAACAAACATTAGAAGGTTATAACAAGGAATATAGAGAATTAGGTAATGAAAGCATACAACTTATTAAGTCTCTGAGAGCTAGAAAATATGTAAACCAAGCTGAGAAATTCAAAACTAATTTTACAAAAAATGTCATCATACCTAATCAAGCCTTAATCAAAAAAATTGATATCCAAAACGACAACCTTATTTCTTTTAGGAAAAAAGAAATAGCATATCGGAACAAGCTCTCTCAAGACTCATACGGAGAGTTAAAAGAAAAATTCGATAAGCTACGTGAAGATATAAGGCAGTTAAACGAACAAGGTAAATCTTTTAATATCCCATACCAGAATTTTATAAGCTTCGAGATCCTTCAAAAAGCTACGCTTCCCTGGATCGCATGGTACGGAACATTACAGGTCAAATATCAAAAGATATTAGAAGAAGTGAAAAGTGAGACCAAGAACCTTACCGGTTCACCTTCATTGAGTGAAAAAGAAAAATATAAAAATCGGATTGAGAGTGCTATTATCAAGCCGATACAGAATCATCGTCTAAGTTAATGAGTTCATTGGAGAACTTCAATCGACTTGCAGTCAAAGAAATCGAATATCAAGGTAAGCTTACTAAGTTCATACATGTTACCCGTTATCAAGCAGTCGAACAATATAGTTATATCGACAAAAACAAATGCACATCTCCTATGGATACGAGCGTAATCAAATGCATGAAGTGGTCAGATCTAACAAAAAATTATATTGATTTCACAAAGTACAATGAGAAGCAAGACTATGCGGTACCCACTAATCAATACCTTATGATCAGAGCACTATCGAAAATCACAACAGAGAATGTCAATAAGTTCAATTTAAGAACAGGTATGAGTCATATCATCGAATATATGAGCCATAAAGGTAGTAGCGCATATAACCTCTCACATGAGAATAATAAACGCTCATTTGTCAGCTTTTTCTTTACCAATGCAACTTCAGCGAGTTTATTTACTGGAGGCGCTCATTATGAGCCTTACTATAATAGTGGCTTCGTAAGTAACGCTCAATCGCAGTGGAATGAGCAGATGCGTGGTGGTTTAATCATCAATGTTCCAGCAAATCACATTATTGAGGCTCAAAAAGAAGATATTGGATCACCTTATCAGTTCACAATGATGGGCATAGATGGCAGTCATCTAAGATCTGAATATGGAACTTATAAAGGATATGCCATGAACGATGATTTAAGCACACCCGATAAAGTTTTGGCGACAGGTAGGCTTTCAGCTTGGAATGAAGTCTATTTTGCACCTATATCTTACACACAAGATAACAAAATGACGACGACGGATATTTCAGCTATTTTTGTCTATTCACCCGAAAAGGATACAAGCAAATGGCCAGAAAAACTTCAAAGATATCATCTCTTAGCCAAGAAGAATAATTTACCTCTGGTTATACTATGGAACTAAGTCGAACAAGATAAGATTGACGCGATCACCTTTGAAGACATAAAACCATGAGGTCATGAGTTCTTCCTATACACCCTTCTTTTGAAAACATAAAAAAAAGCCTGAGTAGAAACTCAGGCTTTTCCGCTTGGATAGCATACCAAGCATAAACATCAATAAAGATACGATTAACGCTTACTAAATTGAGGCTTACGACGTGCTTTACGTAGACCCACTTTTTTACGTTCAACACAACGTGCGTCACGCGTAACAAAGCCAGCTTTACGTAGAGTTGGTCTTAATGTTTCATCATATTGCATCAGAGCACGTGTAATACCGTGACGGATAGCACCAGCTTGACCTGTTGTACCACCACCTTCAACAGTCACATAAACGTCCATCTTTTCTAGTAGCTCAACAAGCTCTAGAGGTTGACGTACGACCATACGTGCTGTTTCACGACCAAAATACACATCTAGCGAACGCTTGTTCACTTCAATGTTACCTGTACCTGGCTTGATAAATACGCGAGCGGTTGAGCTTTTGCGACGACCTGTGCCGTAATATTGATTTGCAGTCATAAAAGTCCCCTTTAAATATCAAGATGCTTAGGTTGTTGTGCTTCATGCTGGTGTTGTGAACCTGCATACACTTTCAACTTACGGAACATTGCACGACCTAGAGGGCCTTTTGGCAACATACCTTTCACCGCATTCTCAATGACAAGTTCAGGCTTTTTCTCAATCAAGTTTTCAAAGTTGATTTGCTTCAAGCCACCAGGGAAACCAGAATGAGAATAATACATCTTATCCTTCGCCTTGTTACCTGTAACAGTCACCTTTTCAGCATTAATCACAACGATATAGTCGCCTGTATCAACATGAGGTGTGTACTCTGGCTTATGCTTACCACGTAGACGACGTGCAATTTCAGTTGCTAAACGTCCTAGTGTTTTACCTTGCGCATCAGCAACATACCAATCACGCTTTACGTTCTCTGCATTTGCAGTAAAAGTCTTCATTCAATTAAACCCATGAATATTTTCATAAAATTGAGTTGAATCTACGATCCAAATCATGTTTTTGAGACCAGTCAAACCCCTTCGAGTTTACTCATCTCTTCTAAGCTCTTTGAAAGAGCGTAACGCGGGCATTCGGTCATTTTAATGGAAAAGCAGATAAAAAGCACCTTTTTTTTTCATCTAAAACACGGTTTTTTGCCTTCAGTCCGTTGAGTGTTCTAGCGAAAGATAATGCCTCGATTGCATCTCATGAAGCCGAGAAAAACACCTTTTGAATTCAAAGGTTAATTTCCCCTCTTCATAAAGCTCTTCGATAGGGGCGCAAGCTGTCATAATCAGTTTGACGTTACGATCGTAAAATGCATCAACCACAGCTAAAAATCGCTTCGCCACATCATCTCCTGCAGCATTATCGCCCATTTTTAAAACATTAGAGATAAACACTGTGTGGTAATGAAAAGCAATTTCTGTGTAATCTTTGTAACTGCGACCTTCACCACAGAACGTCATAAAATCAACCCAGAGCAAGTCTTCTGTTCGCTTTACCACTTCGACAGCTCGTCCATGTAACATCACAGGATCTTGGGTCACCATCAGCTCTTTACTCAACTTATGAAAATAAGACTCCAACTGCTGATGCGCCTGCTCATCAAGCGGAGCATGATACACTTCGGCTTTCTCTAAAACGCGCAATCTATAGTCTCGCGTAGCCTGTAAATGGTAGATATCACAATATTGATGAAGCAAATCAATAACAGGTAAAAACCGATCTCGCTGCAAACCATTTTTATAGAGCAAATTGGGCTCTACGTTAGATGTAGCAACAAAGATCACACCGCGTTCAAACAGAGCACTGAGCAATGTTCCAAGTAACATGGCATCAGCGATATCAGAGACAAAAAATTCATCAAAGCAAATAATACGGTATCTTTTAGCGTAATGATCAGCAATCAAATGCAGTGGATCACGCTTACCTTTGTACAATAACAGTAAGTCGTGCACATCATTCATGAACTCGTAAAAATGCGCTCTGAGCTTTTTAGGGGTCGTAATCGACTCAAAAAACACATCAAGCAAGTAAGTTTTACCTTGGCCAACATCACCCCACAAATAAAGCCCTTTAGTGAATGTCCTGTGTTTTTTAATTTCAAATCTAGACTTTTGCACCCACTGCTTAAGGTATAAAACAAGTGCAGAGCGTTTTACCTTCTTGACCCATTCTGTCCACCAAGTATCAGGGCGCCCTAAATGATGATGAAGCTTATCAAATAAAAGCACAGCTTCTTTCTGTGCTGCATCAGGTTTTAAAACACCTGTTTTTAAGTCATACTCATACTTAGCTAATGGCGTTAAATTTTCCACTTAAAAATTTCTCTGTTCATTATTTACTTATATCTTAAAAAGGTATTATTATGTGATGAATCATCATAACAAATCAATTTAGCCTAGTTAAGTATAAGGCCAAGAGGTGAAAACAAAATTATGGATATGACATTAATCATCGCTTTTTTTATGATTGGATTTATGTGCGGTTTGCTCAGTTATAGCTTATTTAATAAATCTCAAAGTAGCAGCGAACTACAAGAGCAGCTCAACACCATAGGCGCTGAAAGAGAGCAGCAAGAAGAAGATATTAAAGAACATCTGCATCAAACTTATGAACAACTCAAGCAGCTCACGCAACAAGTCAATATCGTTAACCAAACATGGAATAAGTCAGCAGAAAGCTTACTCGATAATCACACTCTCAAAGAACTCTCTACGTTAGGTAAAACTCAGCCTCATGTCACAATAGAAGCAGCCGTCACACCACCACAAGACTTTGCTGTAGAAGATACACCATTCTATCGCAATGATGCACTGATAACAGAGAGTCAGCCTACTTCAGAACAACCACCCAAAGAAACAGAAAAACATTATTCATAGCGACTACTCATAACGACTACAAAGTCAGACATACATAAATAGTAGCGATAAAAAAGAAGGTATTAATATGATAAATAACTCAGCTCTATCAAAATATTTGTTTTGTTTTATTTTCATGCTCTGCTCTTTTGTATCTTGTTATACTTCTGCTGCGCTCCCTACAACCTTTTATGGCCAAGATTTACCCAGCCTAGCACCCATGCTAAAAGAAGCGCGACCTGCTGTCGTGTCTGTTACCGTTGCAGGAACACACATATCTAAACAACCTATTCCCGAAGTCTATCGCTACTTTTTTGGTCCAGACACGCCCAAAGAGCAAGTCAGAAAGCGTCCCTTCACAGGACTAGGCTCCGGCGTCATCATTGATGCGAAGAAAGGTTACATCATCACAAACTATCATGTTGTAGCACAGGCAAGCCAAATTATGATTGGCTTAGACGATGGTCGAGAACTAAAAGCTAAAATGATTGGCTCAGATGAACAAGCCGATATCGCTATTTTGCAAATCAAAGCGCATAACCTCACCGCTATCAAACAATCCGACTCTGATCGTCTGCAAGTAGGTGACTTTGTAATTGCCATCGGTAATCCGTTTGGTCTCGGCCAAACCGTAACATCTGGTATTGTCAGTGCTTTAGGCCGAAGTGGTTTAGGTATTGAGCGGCTTGAGAACTTTATTCAAACCGATGCTGCCATCAATCGTGGTAACTCAGGTGGTGCTTTAGTGAACTTACGCGGTGAACTTGTTGGTATCAACACAGCCATCGCAACCCATAGCGGCGGCAATGTCGGAATAGGTTTTGCGATTCCTATCAATATGGCCAACAACCTCTCGCAGCAAATTATCAAATATGGCCAAGCAAAAAGAGGGCAACTAGGCATCATTGGTGAAAACTTAAATATGAAGCTTGCTCATGCTTTTAACATGCAAAATACCCATGGTGTGTTCATTAAACAAGTTTTAGAAAATAGCCCTGCTGAACATGCAGGTATAGAAGCAGGCGACATTATTATTTCACTTAACAAAAAACCTATCAAAACTATCGAGACCTTAAGAGCAACGATTGCCACTTTAGGTGCAGGTTATGAAGTATCGCTTAATATCATGCGTCAAGGCCGTAAGAAAGCCTTCAAACTTACACTTGCCAGTACTCAAAATAAAAAAGTTCAACACACTAAAACTGAAACAGACTCAACAATACATCCAGGTCTTACCGGTGCTACATTAGAAGAATCCGATCAAGGTATACGTGTGAGACGCGTTATGCCAAGAAGTGATGCTGAATATAATGGCTTTGCTCCAGGTGATATTATTGTGGGGATTAATAATACGCGCATCAAGAAACTTCAAGATCTAAACCAATTCCTCCGTGATCAAGATACTGCTGTCGCATTGAGTATCCAACGCGATAAAAAGCATTTATACATCGTATTACGTTGATTTGGAGTATGATGTCAAGGCGCTAGATAAAGCGTCTTGACTTTGTTTTGTATCATTTCTATTCCAAAATAGTATATGATGTACTTTCTGCACTACCCGAGTAACTCGCTATGCGTCATCTTACAATCATTCCTTTTATTATCAAACCTACGATCATAGGTTTATGTTGTGGATTAGTTTTCCTTTTATTTCAATCATCAGCTTTATCCAATATCAAACAATACCTTCATATATCAAACCAGACCAGCTTTGCTGACGCTGTAGAGAAAGCAGCCCCTGCTGTCGTCAATATTTATAACATCAACAACAGCACACTGAAAGGGATGAAACAGGGTTTAGGATCAGGCGTAATCGTCAGCGATCAAGGATTTATTTTAACGAACTACCATGTCATTCGGCATGCATCTCAGATCTTGATTGCACTGCAAGATGGGCGTGAGTTTTACTCCTCTGTCATTGGATTTGATGAAATGACAGATCTTGCTGTCTTAAAAATTGCAGCAGATGACTTACCGGTAATTCCTTTAGACTTAGAGGTGCAGACGCGTGTAGGAGATTTCGCTCTTGCTATAGGTAACCCTTATGATATTGGCCAAACCATCACTCAAGGCGTTATCAGTGCCACAGGACGTGTCAGTTTATCTAGCTCAAAACAACAGCTTTTTTTACAAACTGATGCAGCGATTAATCAAGGCAACTCAGGAGGTGCCTTAATCAACGATCAAGGCTTTTTAATTGGTATCAATACCGCTGTTTATAAACGCGCAGAAAGTATCAACCTCGCTATTCCTGTTAAGCTTGCTCACAAGATTATGATGCAGCTCATCAAATATGGGCACGTAACGCGTAGCACATTAGGTATTCAAGGTGGTGAAATTGGGCTTCAAAAAGCTGAAGAGTTGCATATAAAAAACAGTCATGCGTTCATGATCGTCGAAATAAAACCCGAATCTCCTGCATTCGAAGCCGGTTTACGAATCTATGATGTCATTACACATATCAACGAGCGTGATGTGACCAGTGCCACGATGCTCAAAGATGAAATTGTAGAAATGCGTCCAGGCACTCAAGTCATTCTCACTGTTGAGCGAAAAGGCGAAGTACAAAAGCTTCCTGTGTATCTTAAGGAGCTTAAATAAACCTGATGCGCTTCCCTGCACAAAAAGGGAAACACATCAAGATTAAGCTAGATAGAATGAATCTCTAAGACAATCTAGAAATATTGGCGCCTAAACCATTGAGCTTCGACTCAATGTTCTCGTAGCCTCGATCAAGGTGATAGATACGCTCAACAACTGTTGTGCTTTGACTCACCAAGCCTGCGATCACTAAGCTGGCTGATGCACGTAAGTCTGTTGCCATAACTGATGCACCGCGTAGCTTTTCTGTGCCACGGATCAAGCAAGTATGTCCTTCAAGCTGCATTTGTGCACCCATGCGTACCAGTTCAGGTATGTGCATATAACGGTTTTCGAAAATAGTTTCTTTGATGCTCGCGATCCCTTCAGCTAAAGCATTTAAAACACAGAACTGAGCCTGCATATCGGTAGGGAAGCCAGGGTAAGGTGCTGTGGTAATAGAAACAGCTTGAGGCCTTTTACCCTGCATATCAAGATCAATCCAGTCCTCACCTAAAGTAATATGAGCGCCGGCCTCTTCAAGCTTGTGCAATACCGCTTCTAAAGATTTAGGCTCAGTATTTAAACACTTCACCTGACCTCGTGTTACTGCAGCAGCAACAAGATAAGTTCCTGTTTCAATGCGATCAGGCATAACACGGTATTCAACCCCTTGTAGGCGTTTCACACCTTGAATGCGAATTGTATCTGTACCATGGCCTTCAATTTGAGCACCCATGCCAATCAAGCATTGAGCTAAATCTACCACTTCTGGCTCTCGTGCAGCATTATGGATCACCGTTTCACCTTCAGCCAGTGTCGCAGCCATCATTAAGTTTTCTGTACCTGTAACACTCACAATATCCATGACAATGTGTGCACCTTGCAGACGGTTAGGCGCACGTGCGCGAATATAACCATCACTCAAAGTAATGTCTGCACCCATAGCCTCTAAGCCACTAATATGTAAGTCAACCGGACGCGCACCTATAGCACAACCACCTGGTAGAGACACATCAGCCTGACCAAATTTAGCAAGCAAGGGTCCTAAAATCAAAATAGAAGCACGCATCGTCTTCACGAGATCATAAGGAGCACAAAACAGTTCAATACTCTGAGGGTGAATCGTTATCGTATTTACATCTTGCGATACTTCTGCACCCAAGCAACGAATTAACTCAGCCGTTGTCGTGATATCACGCAAATCGGGCACATTCGTAAAGGTTGATTGTGTATCCGCTAATATTGACGACATCAAGATGGGAAGTGCTGCGTTTTTTGCACCCGAGATAGAAACCTGCCCCTGTAGAGGCCCATTAGAAATAATCTGTAGCTTATCCATCGTTTACCCTGGTAAATGAAACACTTTCTCACGCTGCCATTGCTGCAGAGTAAAAGTTTTAATCGTTACAGCATGCATGTCACCACTTGCAATATACTGCATAAGTGGGGCATAAACTGCCTGCTGCTGTTGTACTCTTTTCATGTCTAAGAATAGGTCAGAAATGACAATAATTTCGTAGTGAGAACCTTCTACGCGAACATGCACTTCGCTGAACTCTTCCACCTTAGACAATATACTTTGAATTTTACTTACATCCATACATTATGCTCAATAAAAAAAACCGAGGTCATTAAGATCATATAAGACAAGAAGCTGTTTGAACTGCTCATTCATTCCTTCAAACTTCAAGGACTTATTGCGCTTCTTGTGTATTTGATGCCATTCTAACAATAATGCGACTCCAGCACTATCAATATATTCTAATTGCGATAGCTCAATGAGCTTGACTTCAGGTGCGAGGCCGTAATGTTCTTGCTGACAAAGGCGAGACGCCTGTGTTCTATCAAGACGACCTATGAGAGACAATTGATTCGCCGAGGCATTCAGTTCTAAAGTAATCACTCACTTCATCTCTTATTTTTTAGCTCGATATTAACGGCCGCTTTTTCTTCAAGAAGCTGAATCACCGCATTGAGGCTATTTTTATTGTTGCGCATAAGCTGTCTGATTTCCGCTTGCTTAGATACCAGCACACTCACACTTTCTGCAACTAAATCATAGATCTTCCAATCTCCTTTCTTAGAGCGACGAGCTTTAAATTGTAATGTTAACCTCTTATTCTTAGGTGTTTGCTTGATAATCACATCAACCGATACAAGTTTAACTTTATCAACGTTTTTAGGCTCTTCGACAACAAACTTTTGATCATCATAAAGCGTCAAAGTCTGAGCGTAATTTGTAATCATATAATTTGTAAAAGCCTTCACAAAACGCATTCTTTCATCTGCAGTTGTCCTTTTTAAATAAGGACTCAAAACCTTGTACGAGGCATACCTATTATCAACATAAGGCAATAGCTCCTCTTCAACAATTTTTTTAAGATGATTCGGATCTTTTTTTATGATTCGCTCTTCCCTCTTAACGCGATCAAATGTTTTATTCGCTAAAACATCTATCATAAAGTAGGGATTATTATTCACAGTAAGGCCTTGTATTCTGATTTTTTTATCAGAAAGACGCTTAGCTTTCGCTTCTATTTTGGTTGCATTTTGCGTATTTTGTTCTGCGTAAACAACAGACACATTGCATACACATAATATCAATAGCATGATAGAAAATAGGTAATTCATAAATCCTCTTATTGTTATTAATCAGACTTCCTGTTATATAAAAACTGTCCAATCAAGTCTTCTAACACAATAGCCGAGTGAGTTTCATAAATGGTATCACCCTCTTTTAAAAGTTCTGTTTCTTCATCTAAGAAACCAGGGATAACACCTACATATTGAGCTCCTAATAGGCCTGAAGTAAGAATAGATATACTTGTATTCTCTGCAAAATTATTATATTTTTGCTTTATACGTAACGTGACTAAAGGCATCATCGCTTCTTGATTGAATTCAATCTCGGAAACTTCACCAATCACAACGCCTCCAACCTTAACAGGCGAGCCAACTTTTAACCCTCCTACATTATCAAACTCTGCATAAATATGATATGTATCATCAACAAAATCAAAACTTACGTGAGCCACTTTAAAAGTCAAGAAAAGTAAGGCTGCAAAACCAGCTAAAACAAAACTACCAACAAAAACTTCAATTTGATATTTACTTATTTTCATACTGTTAACTTCCAAACATAATAGCTGTAAGTATAAAATCTAAACCTAAAACACCTAGACATGAATGCACCACAGTTGCTGTAGTCGCGCGACTAATACCTAAAGGGGTAGGCTCTAAATCATAACCTTTAAACAAAGCAATCCAAGTCACTAAGATTGCAAAACAAAAACTCTTTATTAAACAATTAAGTACATCTTTATTCCACTGCACAGCATCTTGTAAAATAGACCAAAAAGTTCCGTATTCTATACCTTTCCAATCTACACCGACAATCTGGCCACCTATAATTCCCACAGCAACAAACATTAAAGTTAATAAGGGCAAACTCACAAGACTTGCCCAAAAACGAGGTGCAATAACCTGCCTTAAAGGATCAACAGCCATCATTTCTAGGCTTGATAATTGTTCTGTTGCTTTCATCAAACCAATTTCAGCTGTCATGGCAGAACCAGCACGTCCCGCAAATAATAATGCCGCGACGACAGGTCCTAACTCACGTAGAAGAGATAAAGCAACCATAGGCCCAAGACTATCTGCTGCTGCAAAATCAACTAAAATAGTATACCCTTGCAATCCTAATACCATTCCAATAAATAAGCCTGATACACAAACAACTGAAACAGATTTGACACCAACAAAGTAGATCTGCTTCAGACAAAGAGGGAACATTTTTTTGGGTTCGGGCTTATGAATAAGTGCCCCAAGTAACAAAAAAGCGGCACGTCCGATGCCAGCTAGCTGAGAAAAAGCACCTCTTCCCAGAGTTGCGATATAGTTTATCACTCAAATAACTCCTTCTTATAAGAAGGTGCCTGCATATGGAACGGTACAGGTCCATCAGCATGCCCCGCTAAAAACTGAGTGAGTTCAGGATCTGTTGATGCCATGAGCTCTTGCGGTGTACCTTGACCAATCACCTTCTTCCCTGCCAGTACGTAAGCATAATCAGCAATAGATAACACCTCTGGCACATCATGAGAAACAATAATAGAGGTGAGATGTAATGCTTGAGTTAACTCAGAAATTAACTTCACTAACACAGCCATTGATATAGGATCTTGCCCCGTAAAGGGTTCGTCTAGCATAAGCATCTCGGGATCAAGAACGATAGCTCTTGCCAAAGCCACGCGCCTTTGCATGCCACCTGATAATGCACTCGACATCATAGTGTGTGCACCACGCAAACCTACCGCTTCGAGTTTCATCAGCACAATACGTCGAATCATAGATTCTGGTAACTGTGTATGCTCCCTTAATGGAAAAGCTATATTTTCGAAAACAGACATATCTGAAAAAAGCGCGCCACTTTGGAACAGCATACCCATGCGATTGCGCATCTCATACAATTGACGCTTCGATGCCGAATGCACATCCTTACCATCAAACAACACGGTGCCACTGTCGGGCGCTAATTGTCCTCCGATAAGCTTGAGTAAAGTTGTTTTTCCTATACCGCTAGGTCCCATCACAGCAGTGATCTTACCTTTAGGGATCATGATGTTGATGTCATCATAGATACATCTATCGCCTCGAAAAAACTTTAATTGTTGAATCTCAACCAAGTGAGACTGACTCATATAAAAGTTCCTTATGCCGGCTCTATTCACAAAATTGAGACATTCTAACTTAATTTAAGGTGTAATAAATAGACTTGCCGCAAATTAATTCTTTTATACTTTAAACTTAGTTAACTTTATAATGACTAGCAAATAAGCAAAAAAAGATAGAAGGAACATCTATAATCATGAATTTATTAGTTTTTTTTGCAGGTCTTGCTCTACTTCTATGGAGTTCAGACCGTTTTATTTTTGGAGCAAGCGCCCTTTCAAAAAATTTGGGGTTACCTCCTTTTCTTATAGGCTTAACCATTATTGCTGTTGGTTCTTCTGCTCCAGAGATGTTCATAGCTGCCGTTGCTGCGTTCAATAATCAAAACGATACCGCAATTGGTAATGTACTAGGATCCAATACAGCTAATATCTTACTTATTCTGGGCTGTACAACACTAGTCAAGAGTATGGCGATTCGTTCAAAAACTATCTTTAAAGAATTACCCCTTTTACTCGGAGCTTCTTTATTAGGTGCTTGGTGTATTCATGATGGCATCCTCTCCAGACTCGATGGCCTGATACTTCTCATAGGATTTATAGGGTTGATGATTTACTTGATTCATGATGCCATTATGCATCAACGTGAAGCCGCACATGATGATCAACTCGCAGAAAACTATCCCAAAGAAGTTCCATTACATGTAGCTACATCCAAAGCAAGTTTTTGGGTCGTACTTGGATTGGTTTTATTACCCACCTCAGCCCAAATGATGGTCGAAGGAGCAAGTGGTATCGCTCGCTTATTTGGTTTTTCTGAACTTATGATCGGTTTAACCATTATCGCTCTAGGCACTAGCTTACCCGAACTCGCAGCTTCTATTACCAGTGTGCTCAAAGGAGAAGATGATCTGGCCGTGGGTAACATCGTAGGTTCAAACTTATTTAATATTCTCGCCGTTTTGGCCATTCCAGGGATAATCAACCCCACATCTGGAAATAATTTCATTGATCCTTTGGCGATTACCCGAGATCTCTATATAATGCTAGGCTCGACTGTGTTGTTAATTATATTGATATGTGTCGGAGCTAAACCGCACAGACTCTCTCGCTGGCAAGGTGGTATATTGCTACTTGCATATATAGCGTATCAACTCACAATTATTTGGCCTTTTATATAAATGAAGAGGAAAACCTTATGGTTGATAGCGCCAAACTGCGCGAATGGGGACAAAATGTCGTCAAAATAGAAATAGAGGCTCTACAAAACCTGTATAGCTCGATTAATGATGAAGCTTTCGCTTCTGCTTGCCTCTCTATTTTAAAAGCAAAAGGCAAAGTCATTGTTATGGGTATAGGTAAAAGTGGCCATATTGGTCATAAAATAGCCTCCACTTTCGCATCGACAGGTACAAGCTCTTTCTTTGTCCATCCAAGTGAAGCAGCACACGGTGACTTAGGCATGATTGAATCTCAAGATGTAGCTTTGATGATTTCAAATTCAGGTGAATCCCCAGAGATCTTAGCCTTGCTACCCACTTTGCAACGTAAAGGTGTCACTATTATTAGCTTAACAAGCAAAAGTACATCAACTTTAGCGAAATTAGCACATATTAATTTACCTATTTTTGTGGATAAAGAAGCATGCCCTCTAGGCTTAGCACCCACAGCAAGTACGACTGCAACCTTAGCTTTAGGTGATGCTTTAGCTGTTGCGCTTTTAACCAGCAAGGGGTTTACAGCGCGTGATTTTGCGCAGTCTCATCCAGGTGGAAAGCTTGGGAAAAAACTATTACTTAGAGTCGAGGATATCATGCATACTCACGATAACCTTCCCATTGTTTCTGAACAACAAGGTATCAGCGAAGTCTTGATTGAAATGTCTCAAAAAGGACTCGGTATGGCAGCTATCGTCAATAGTGCAAACGAACTGATAGGTGTGTTTACAGATGGCGATTTAAGACGCAGTCTTGATGCTAAGTTCGATATCCATCAAACAGCTGTAAGTGAAGTCATGACTCGCAACCCTCATTGTATTAAATCTACAGCGCTAGCTGAACAAGCCATTCATTTTATGCAACAAGAAGATATCAATGGATTATTTATCACTGACGCACAACAACACCCTATTGGCGCTATCCATATCAGCGATTTAATCAAAGCAGGCCTGTCATGAAACCTGATACTCCTATATGTTATCGCTCACTATACCCTGCCGTTACCCATGACATATGGCAGCGCGCGCAACAGATCAAGCTGCTTATCTGTGATGTCGACGGCGTATTTAGTGATGGACGCATCTATCTAGGTAATGATGGAGAAGAACTTAAAGCTTTTCACACCAGAGATGGATTCGGCATCAAAGCATTGCTCTCACAGAACATAGAAGTAGCTATTATTACAGGCCGGCAGTCAAAAATTGTAGCGCAACGTATGCAACATTTAGGCATTGAATATATTTATCAGGGCTGCGAAAATAAAATCCAACCTTATCAGAGCTTACTGCAAGACTTAGAGTTAAAAGCCCATGAGATCGCTTATATCGGTGATGACTTAGTCGATTTGGATGTGATGCGTCATTGTGGCCTTGCCGTGACTGTACAAGATGGGCACCCTTTAGTTCAAAGAGAAGCACACTGGACCACACAAGCACGAGGTGGTTTTGGCGCAGTACGCGAGCTATGTGATATATTACTTATCAGCAAAAACAAGCTCACTTGCGCTCAAGGCCAGAGTATATGATATCTTTTAAAATCAAGGTTTTTGCTTTATTCCTTTGTTGTGTAGCTGGATATAGTTATATCTCTTCCCTATCACAAGATATAGCGCTTTCAATAAACCAACAAAGTTATCAAGCTAACTACTTTATTGAAGGCTCACAAACCAAGCGCTTTACCGTGGAAGGAAAACTTGAAAGTATTTTAAATGCGAAAACACTTGAGCATTATGAGGATATTCATGTCACTTTATTTGAGAAACCTCACATCACTTTTTTTTCTCAGAAAGAGAATTCAGGTTGGATCATTCACGCAGAAGAAGGTATTTTGAATCATGATAACAATATGATTCTTTTAGAGCAGCAAGTCACACTCATATCATCGCGCTCTCAAGACCCAATACAAAGCTTAAAAACATCTACGCTTGATTTAAATTATGATACGATGATCGCGCATTCCAGTGAAAGGGTTAACTTAATAGGTCAAAACTTAACCCTTTCAGGTACAGGGCTTTTTGCAGACCTAGAAGAAGAGCACATATACTTACAACAAGAAATACAAGGTGTTTATGAAAATAAATAAAATCATTCTGCTTTTATTCTTTATTTGTATCCACAGATATGGTTACACAAAAGAAGAAGATACCAATCAACCTATCCATATTTCATCAAATAAACAGCACGTCTATCTCAAAGAAAACCGTATTGTTTTTTCTGGCCATGTTCGAGTGACTCAAGGAAGTATACATATCGAGGCAGAAAATCTGACTATGATCAAAAATGACAATTCAAAGCAAAAAATACTGATTGCGCAAGGTCAGCCTGCAACTTACTCGCAAGTCATTGATGAACACCCTGCTATCGCTTCCGCAAATAAAATCACCTACGCATTAGAAGATAAAATGGTGTTTTTAAATGGAAAAGCAAATATAAAACAACAAGATAGTCTGGTTCAAGGTGAATTAATCACTTATAATGCACTCGACAAAGAGATTATCGCACAAGGCAACTCAGATAAGAGCGAGCGTGTGCTCACTATTTTCCAACCCGAAAAAGGTTTGTAATTTTTACAATGAAACATATAACTTTATCCGCACAAGGGTTAGCTAAATCCTATAAAAATAAGCAAGTCGTTCATGATGTCAGCTTAGAAGTCAAAACAGGTCAAGTCATTGGCTTATTAGGCCCCAATGGTGCGGGTAAAACAACAACCTTCTACATGATTGTAGGTTTAGTCCAAAGCGACTCGGGTACAATCAAACTCGATGACCAAGATCTATCCAAAGCAGCCATACACACACGAGCACGTTGTGGCATTGGCTACTTGCCGCAAGAAGCTAGCATTTTTGGTCAACTAAGCGTTTATCATAATATTATGGCTGTATTAGAGATGCGCTCTGAACTCTCTGAAGATCAGAGAGAACAAGAGTTAGAACAGCTTCTCAAGGAATTTAACATATTACATATCAAGCAAAGCCTAGGTGCGAGCCTCTCTGGAGGAGAAAGGCGCCGCGTTGAAATAGCAAGAGCACTGGCTGCTAACCCTAAGTTTATTTTGCTTGATGAGCCCTTTGCAGGTGTTGACCCTATTTCTGTGATTGACATTAAGAGTATTATCTCTCAACTGAAATCTCGTGGCTTAGGCGTGCTCATTACCGACCATAATGTTCGCGAAACACTCGATGTCTGTGAATATGCTTACATTGTGAGTCAAGGTTCGGTCATCGCGCAAGGGCAAACCAACGAGATCTTAGCCAACAAAGAAGTTAGAAAAGTATACCTAGGAGAACAGTTTACGCTTTAGCGTTGTAAGTGGAAGAGATTACGGTACGCCAAACCTGCAAGCCCTTGTAATCCACCACTATGCAGCACAACAATGCGTGTTTGTGCTTCAAATTGGCCTCGTTTAATTTTGTCGAACAAACCAAAAAGGGTCTTACCCAAATAAATAGGTTCAATAGTAATACCTGTTCGAGCGACAAAATCTTGTGTAAAGTCGGCGACTTCAGCCGAAACGCGGCCAAAGCCACCGCCATGGTAATCGAGCTCTAAGTCGTAATCATAAACACATCCTGCTTTCTCTCGCTGTAAAGACTGAATGCTTTCGTGTAGATAAGAAGCATTTTTGAGCGCCGCAAAACCGATCACCCGCTTTTTATTTTTCTGGGCACAAGCGAGCCCGGCAAGAGTTGTACCACTACCCACTGCGCAACATAACACATCGTAATCTATCTGCTGTTCTAACTCTTGCACTACTTCAGCCATACCTTGCATTGCAGCAACTGAGTATCCACCTTCTGGAATCAGGAAAGCACCAGGATATGTTTTATCAATGAGTTGTTCATAAGCAATGTGATGGCGCTTTTTATACTGCTCTCGAGTGACAAAATGGCAGGTCATGCCCATCTTATATAAAAACTGCAACGTAGGGTTGTTCGGGTCTTCTTCGCCTCGAATAATACCTACTGTTTTTTTATTAAAAAGCTGTCCTGCACCGGCAAGTGCATATAAGTGATTAGAGAAGCACCCACCAAAACTCACCCAGCAAGAACTGGCCTGCCCTGTTGCACCGCTCAAAGTATACTTGAGCTTACGCCACTTATTGCCCGATAGCCAAGGGTGCAGTAAATCATCTCGCTTGAATACACATTCAATGCCATATTGATCGAGTAACGGGTGTTGAATCTTGGTTAAAGGTGAAGGCACCTGAATTTTAAGGTCAGTAAACATAAATAACAGCAAAAAGATTATATTTTTGTTAGACTATGTACACACAAATAGTCACGAATATGGCTCTATGATAAAGAAATTAAACCTAAAATTAAAGATGCAATCTTTTATTAACGGGCTATCTTATTACTTCAAGCGTAATTCAAAGCACAATATGGTAGCATTGACATTACAGCATGATGAGATGCATGCATATTGGCTCAATAAATACAACCAGCCTCAGACGGCTTCAATAAGCCACCAGCAAGACTGGAGTAAGTTATTCTCTCAAGTAAGAAGTTTAACGCGATCAAAGCATGCAGCCATCACACTTACATCTTCTTTTTATCAGATTTTAACTATAGATAAGCCTGCTTCTCAAACAGCAAAAGCAAGCTATCATTACACCATCTTGTGGTCTATTAAAGCACTCGTAGATTTACCTCTGGAAGATATTCACCTCGATTACTTTGATGCTTATAGTGCGCATCAAAAAGAAAAAATTCATGTTGTTGTGGTCAAAAAAAGCTTACTCAAATCAATAGTCAAAGCAGCTCATGAAGCACATATAGAGATCACCAAAATTTCTATAGAAGAAATGGTATTAAGCTACTTATTTGAACAGCAAGACATACCCAGAATGCTTTTATCACACTGCCCTAAGCAGGATATATTACTGGCTATTTACTATCAGCACCAGCTTATTTCTTTTCGACGTTTAAATGGTTTTACACATCTCAATACATACACACCAGCTCAGATTGAGCATGATGTCATAGACAAGCTGAGCTTAGAAATACAACGATCCATTGACTTAATCGAGAGCCAACTGAAGCTTCCTCCTATACAGCGTATTGATCTACTTTGTGAGGGAGAAAAAACCTTCCTCAATCAAAAGCTCTCTGAAAATTTTAATCAGCCTATTACGTTACTCTCGAATGAAAAAGTATTACATATCATCAGTAAAACAACTTTTATTGATTTAAAGCACGGAGTAGAGCTATGAAGCATAAAATAAACCTGTTCTCTCCTGATTTATTACCCACTTACCCTTGGTATCACGCGCAATATTTTATACGCTTTGTTTTAGGCCTTTTTCTGGCTCTAGGTTTGTGCTTTGGCGCAACCAAAGTGTACTTGTACACATTGGAGCAAGACATACTGGAGCGTCAATCTCAGATTGATGAGCTCACTATGCAAAATGATCAGCTTCGTCAAGATGTAGAAGACTTTCTCAGAACACATCAAGGCACTGAACTTTTAACGCTACAAAACAAAATAAAACACTATAAATCTATATTAGAGCAAGTCAAACAAACTCAAACGCACAATAACCTGCGTATACATCCCATCTTGCATAGCCTTGCAAAAATAAAAACTAGAGGATTATGGCTCACAAGTATTCAAATCAACTTACCTAAAATAATCTTCAAGGGGCTCGTTATACAGCCTGAGAGCCTACCCAGCTGGGTTCATACCCTAAAACAAGATGATGCTTTCAAAGCCTACACCTTCTCACATATCGATATGGAAGCTATCACAAAAAAACGCCAACAAGTGCAATTTACCGTCATTTTATCTCGAGAGAAGCCATAGGAGCTAAATATGTCGTTCTCACACATTTTTCCCACAGCTTATCATCAACTCACAAAGCGTGAACAAAAAATGACCTTTTTTGTTGTTTTTACTCTCTTTATTCTTGGTATGGATCAGCTTATTCAATATGCTCAACAGGAAATATCCTATCAAGACACCAAAATTTCACAACAAAAAGAGGTGTATAGCAGCCAAGAAGAAATCAGTGAAATACTTAAAAAACAATACCTTGATGCAGAAAAAAGTCTAGAGCTGTCTCAACATCTCAATTCAGAAGAAGAGTTAGCACTACTCGAAAAAGATATCAATCTCAAGATACGCCGCATGGCTGCTGCGCATCATCTTAACGCCGTCGTACAAAAAATACTCAACCATTCAACCGAGCTTTCCCTTGAAAAACTTAATTCTCTTAAGCCTTTGCCGTTAAGAAGTAATGATGTATCTAAAATACAGAGTGCGCCAAATGAAACAAATAACACAGGGCAAGACGAGAGTAGAGCAGAAGAAGAAGAACCATCTATACAAAGTGAGCCCTATTCAGATATTATACAAAACGGTCTTCAGGTTTCTTTAACTGGAAAGTATTTAACGATATTGCAATTTATTAAGCACATAGAGCAAATAGATGAACAAATTTTCTGGAACAAGTTTGAGTATAAAGTCAGTAAACACCCTCATGCGCAGGTGTTTCTAGATATTTATAGTTTAAGTATCAATAAAGAGGTCTATCAATTTGAGCAAACATATTAAGATCGGTATCTGCATCAGTTTATTCTTGTTCGCACAGAGTGTTCAATCAGAAACGCTCTATGATCCGACGCAACCGACAACGTCAGCTCAAACATATAAGCAAATATCAGACTTTCACTTAACAAGCATTATGCATATCGACGGACGTTATTCGGCAATGATTAACCATAAGAGAGTTTACGTAGGTTCGAAAGTTCACCAGGTGACGATAACAGAGATCACAGATAACACAGTCACTTTGTCAAACGGTAAAGTACTAAAATTATTTAAAATTATTAAATTAGACTAATAAAAAGGTAAAGTAGTAGTGAATTGTATGCGGTTTTTCATTTTAATTTTATGCCTTCTCTGTAGTAGTTGCCAACAAACTCAACCTCAAAAACATGTTCAATCTAATGAAGCGCTCAAGGATACTTTAAGTTCTACTTCTTCTGAACATACACCACCTAAGCTACCTGCCTCTATCACAAACGAGCTCCTTGAAGAAGACATCGGTCAGCCCAGCGCAACAGCTATAGAGCACATTAAACGCTTTAATATTGCAGCAAAAAATGTATCTGTCCGTGATTTTTTTCAAAGTCTCATTCAAGATATGGACATGAGCGTCATCATTCATCCTCGAGTCAAAGGTCGTATATCTCTTGCGCTGAAAAAAGTCTCTTTCCAAGAAGTGCTCAACTTAGTCGAAGAAATGTACGGCTATGATATTCAACGGCAAGGTCAAATTGTGCGTATATTTCCGGCAGGCTTAAAAACCAAAACCTTTCCCGTCAATTATCTATACATTAAACGTTCTGGCACATCCAACACACATGTCAATAACTCCGAACGCAGCATCGCTCAATCTAATGAGCAGAAGACAAATGAGAAAAGCAATATTCAAGGCGGCACTTCTGTATCATCGGAAGTCAATAATGATTTTTGGCATGAACTGAAAAATAACTTAGAAAGTATTATCGGTACCGGTCAAGATCGCAAAGTCGTGCTTTCTCCTCAAGCGAGCCTTGTTACTGTGAGAGCATACCCTTCAGAGTTAAGGCAGGTAGAACAGTTCTTAAATGAAGCGATAGCGCATCTAAAACGACAAGTGATAATTGAAGCTAAAATCATCGAGGTACAGCTCAATGATTCTTACTCTCAGGGCGTGCAATGGAGCTATATTCTTGGAGCAAACGATAACAACAACAATGCTAACTTTCAGTTTGGCAAAGCTCCTGATGTCAACGGTGGCTTTACCTTTAATATCAAAAAGGCGTTTAATAATTCAAAAGATACATTCTCTGCTGTGGTTAATTTATTAGAAACACAGGGTGATGTCGATGTGCTTTCCAGTCCACGTATCACCACATCTAATAACCAAAAAGCGGTTATTAAAGTGGGGGAAGATAAAACTTTTACAGAAGGTTTATCGAGTGTTGTGATGACAGATAAGGACGATCCAATCACACAAAACATAAAAACTAATGTTTACTTTTCGGGTATATCTCTTGATGTTACACCTCAGATTAATGCCCAAGGCGAGATCATCTTACACGTACACCCTTCTATCGTTGAAGTAGAGTCTGATCCCATCACTATTAATGCACAAGGTGGAAGCATTAAATTTGAAACCGCAAAAAGTAAGATCAGAGAGTCCGATACCATTATTAAAGCCGAATCAGGTGATGTCATTATCATCGGTGGTTTAATGCAGACAAAGCAAACAGAGAATGTTGAAAAAGTACCCTTCCTAGGTGATATTCCATTTTTAGGAAAACTGTTTACT
The DNA here is from genome assembly GCA_002341165.1 of Shewanellaceae bacterium UBA2521. GTDB lineage: Bacteria > Pseudomonadota > Gammaproteobacteria > Enterobacterales > Shewanellaceae > UBA2521. Next base: position 1,640 of record DDNL01000069.1, on the reverse strand, counting down.
TATACGTCAACCTCGACTCAAAAAACAGAACTCGTGATTCTTTTAAAGCCTGAAGTGATCAATGAAAATACATGGAAAAAAAGTCTAGAGCGCTCAAAAGAGCTCCTCAAAAAGTGGGAAAGAGATTAGCTTATGATGTATTTAGAGCACTTTGGTTTAACCAAACCGCCTTTTTCTTTGACACCTAATACCCAGTTCTTTCTGGGTCTCACGCCACATATTGAAGCTTTACAAGTCTTACAAACAACGCTTCAATATGGTGAAGGATTTATCAAAGTCACAGGAGAAGTAGGCACAGGTAAAACCTTACTTTGTCGTAAAATCATGAATGATCTTCCCGATGATTTTGTGTTGATTTACTTACCTAACCCTTATCTAACTCCTGACGAGCTGCGTTGGTCGGTTGCTCTAGAGCTTGGACTCACTTACTCAGCGCATATAGCACAACAACAGCTTACATCCATGATCCAATCTACATTAATCTCTTTGCATCAAGAAGGTAAAAAGTTAGTGATTATTGTCGATGAAGCTCAAGCACTACCCTGCGAAAGCTTAGAAGCTTTAAGGCTCTTTACCAACTTAGAAACAGAAACATCTAAATTACTCCAAGTGGTCTTATTTGGTCAGCCAGAAATCGACGAAAGAATTAGCCAACGTCAATTACGTCAACTACGTCAGCGCATCACGTTCTCCTACCATTTACGACCTCTCTCACAGCATGAAGTGGCTTCTTATCTTGAACATAGATTAACTATTGCAGGTTATAACCAGGACTTTTTATTTAGCAAAAAAGGCATTCAACTCTTGCACAAAGCATCACGCGGTACGCCTCGTTTAATCAATGTACTCGCACACAAAGCACTTTTGCTGTGTTACGGCAGTGGTCAGCACTCTATCAGTCAAAAACATATTCAAGAGGCTATCGCTGATACAGATGATACCAAAGGGTATACTTATATTGATTGGCGCAGCATGACGCTCAAGCTAGGGTTGTTCTTAGGATCTATGATCGCCCTCGCAGGAGTCTTCCTATGAGCGTAATCAACACCATGCTGCGAGATCTTGAAAAACGTCAGCAAGATACTCATCCGCAGCGTAAGGCTTTAACACAGCGTGTGAGCTATCCTGAGCATGAATCTGGCCGTACTTTATGGATACTTGTGAGTGTGGGTTGCATAGCTGTGCTCGCTGCAATGAAATGGTACTTCTATCACGTCTCAGCAGCTCATGTTTCGACGTCTGAAGTTTCACAGGATTTCAGCGATATCGATCTTGCGTGGCATATGTTTAAAACAACTCAAAAACAAAGTACACCTTATCCGTACCCGCTTGTTTCAAATATTGTACTCAAACATACGCCAAAACCACGTACAACACAGGTTCAAGATATGCCTAAAGCTAAAGCACAAAAGATAGCATCCAAGCCTGTTAAAAAAACACCCTCAAATCAAGCTTTAGAGCAAAAATCTCAATACACGAATAAGCGACCTGCTGCAGCTCAAAAGGTCATCAAAAAAGCGTTACCGCCTCCAAAGCCTCAAGTTGTTCATATCAAGCACGATAGAAACCCTCAAAGTATTCAGACTTTAAAGTCATCTAATGATAACGTAAGCACAGTTGCACTTCATGATAACGCAAGC
>DDNL01000081.1 GCA_002341165.1 Shewanellaceae bacterium UBA2521 | reverse complement strand
TATTTAGTATACGTTATAATCTACCTATTTATTTTACGCCAAGGCTAAGCCTTGGCTTTTTAGATCGAAAATATCTATCATTTTTCCAATCACACATTGAATCTCCATATAGCCTTTGATTTTTTAGGTTATACACATGATTTAGGAGTTTTCCGTGCCACGTTACTTTATATAGGTGTTCAGCAAAAAGTGGCATGTATTTTTTTGACAACAACGACTACGATTGACTTCTTGTATCATTTCATACAATGAAATAATTGTCTCTTTCTCTACGCTTATAAAAAGTATGTCTAATCTATATTCGATTAACAGTTTATTCGAGTAAAAAAAACACACATAGAAAGAAGCCTTCTTTTTTATGACTTCTTTTCGGTATAATCTTTCCTTGTCTTATTAAGACCTTCCGATATTCTCCGGAAGTAAAAAGTATTCTATGTCTACTGAGGGGACTTCTGCGAGATACTTTTAAATAGAGAACTTGAACTTTGTGTATTTACTCCTGCTTGGGTGGTTTGACACAATAAGCGTTCATGAAACAGTCAGTGTCTTTGGTCGGACAAAGCTGTGATAAAGTTAATTTAAATTAAAGTGGATAAGACCAATTATCTAACTCAATTTATTTTGTTGGTATTACATTACTTTCCCAGCAAGCAGTATTAAATTTTAAAGCCTCAGATCACATTCTATGATATCCCACAATAAAGTAATAGGGTACATAAGCGAAGCGCATAATCATATTGATGAAAGTCAGTATGATCCAGAAATGGGTTTAGTGGAGCTAGTGTGGGCTGGTAAAATTAGACTTGTAGATAGCTTGTCATTGGCCTTGATAGAGCTTGAAGCAAAGATGCTTAGTATCTTAGGTTAGTGTATCTAGACCTTTAAGAGTAGATAATGCGAAGTCAGTGCAGGGCTTAATATCCCCGTGTAGGTAGTGTTGGGAGTAAAATTCCAATTCGTCACTGAGTTCATAGCGCGAAACCTGCTGTCGCTATACCCTTTTTCCTAAAAAAATAGAATCATGTTCCTAACTTTCCTCAATACATCACAATACAAAATACTTTGCGAGAAAAACGACAACATAGAAGAAATCAATCTTTCTTCCATAGAAAATAAAACACAAATTTTTGCAAAGCTTGCGTCACACTTACAGTTCCCTGAATATTCTGGTTACAACTGGGATGCTGTAAATGACTGTCTATCAGACTTTTTGTTAGAGTCAAAACAATATAAGGTGATCGTCTTTTCATACCAAAAGAAATCTTGGATCAAGACTTCTAAACAACTTGATATATTGATTGATATCATAGAATGTAACTTACAATGGATGCAAAGTCATAAGCTTTCCTGTCCTATTGAGGTCATCATACTTCAAGACACGTCTTCATCGCTTGGTTGACTTGTCTGTCTAAGCAGCACGCCCTGATTTTGAGACAAGGCGTACCTTCCAGTTTTATTTCAATTTAAAAGAATTACCATAAAAGGTATGTTTTGCTTGACCACGCTCAATGTTTTGATGCGTCAGCCAATGTGCCTTTTGTTGCGCGTTATCTTCCGCATCTTGCTGTGCCTTTAATTTTTGTTCAATCAAAGCTAATGCAAGGCGCTTATTTGCATGCTGACTACGCTCTGACTCCACACGAACTCGAATACCAGAAGCAAGATGAACAGCTTGCACAGCGGAATTGGTTTTATTCACATGCTGACCTCCAGCACCTGATGCACGGCATGCTGTAAAGGTAACTTTAGATGCTAATTCACTTTTCTCTGTGATCTCTTGTGAACTGACTTGAAAAAACCAATTTTTACGTTTGTGATGAGGTCTATAAGGACTCGGACATTTCCAGCACAAAGTTCCTTGCCAATACCTCGCAAAAGATTTTGCTTTTTCTCCTTCCAAAGCCAAAACCAACGAGGTGAAACCTTGCTGCTTTGGAGATTGTTCCTGCTCTAAAACAGAAACAGTGATATTTTGTTGACTTGCTTCTTTAACAAGCACTTTAAAAAACAAACCCACAGCACGAGCACACTCTAGTGGGCCTTGCCCAGACGAAAGATGTAAAATAATCATGATCCGCATGATCCTTCTGTTTTATAGGTCATAACTGGGCGAAATTTAGCAATCACTCGAATGAGTTTGGCATCCACCATATCTTCAATAATCTGTGCACAGCTTTTATAAGCTTCGGGCGCTTCATCATAGATTAAAGTTTTATCCTGACATATAACACGACTACCTAATGAGGTGGTTTGTAAGTCCTGCATGCTATAGCGTTGATCTAATCTTGCTTTACAAGCTCCTCTTTTCCATTTACGTCCTGCTCCATGCGCCAAAGAAAACAAACTTTTTTCAGCATCCAAAGGTTGAATCAAATATGAAAAATCTCCACGAGATCCTGGGATCATCACCACACCTTGTGTACTCGGTGTTGCGCCTTTGCGATGCAAATAACCTGTGATCCCTTTGTACTCGATCTTTTCAATAAAATTATGATGCACATCAAGTAACATCTCACTTTTAGTCTTCAAAGCAAGCATAAATTTCTCAGCAACAAGCTCACGGTTGAGCTGAGCATAAGCAAGTGCTTGTTGGTGTTGCTGCCAATAAGTATTGAACTCATGTGTACCACAGCGCAAACTCTGCGTCTGAAATTGAGATTGGTATGCTAATAAAATAGATTGCCCAAATCCTCGAGAACCTGTATGCACTAAAAGCTGTAAACAGCTCTTATCTAAGCCAAGTGCTTGATAAAGGGCTGCATCATAAATTTCTTCAACACGCTGAAGCTCAGCAAAATGATTACCACCACCGACCGTACCTAATTTATGATCAAAACTTGAGGTATGTAACTGATGATCCTTTTTAAATGCATCTATATATTCGTCAAGGTGCTTAAGACATTGCTGCTCTACACCTTTGAGTGATTTTGCTAATTTATCTAACTTAGCTTTCCTGAGCGGCATGCTTGTTTGGTATAAAGACATACCACAGCCTATATCATTTCCAATCAAAGCAGGATAAATCTGTTCTGTTGCGAAAAAAGCGGCTCCAACGGGATAGGTGCGACCAGGATGCAAGTCAGGCATACCAACACAGTAATGCATTCCGGGTAAGCTAGATGTATAAGTAAGTTGATCAATAGCTAATTGTTCAATCCATGTTTTTTTAGATGCAACAACAGCTACGCAATCAGATGTAGTAATGGAGTGTTCCATGATACCTACCTTAATCAATTTAAAATAAAGATAAAGCAGGTCTATGATATATTTTTAATTTTTAAATAAATAATTCAAAAGACCTACCAAAGAGAAGGGGAAAAATATATTTGTATATTGCATGGTAGGCTCCTTATAGTTTTTGAGTTACTTTAATTTTCAGATATATTAAACTATTTCATGTATAAAAACGATAACTTTAATACGGCTTGTAGTCTTCTTGATGCATATTCCAACAAAGTGAGTGATTCTATTTTAAGTCAAAAGTATATTCTGATGTCTGCAAGCAGTTAGTAACATTGCCAAGTTAAAAACCACTCTCCTGTCTTTATACACCGACCGAGGTAAGCAATACCCTGATATCCCCAACACCATCGACCTTTTTCAGTTGAATCGATTTGAATTAAAAAATCAATGTCGCCGTTATCTATTGAATCAGAATCCCACGATATTTCGGCCTGAACTAAATAAGGCCAGCCACCCAATTTAATGCCTTCTAATGTAGGAAAGTGTTCTTGATACAATTCAAAAATATCATCAGGGTCTTCTACCCTCTCTTCAAGAGCTGACTCATCTACTCGACCTTCCTCCCAACATGGAAAGTCCGTTTTGAGCTCTGGATGCAATGTGAAAGATTGTAAGTGATGGGGCTTTGTGGGCTGTGTTAAGGGCACCAAATTATCAAGTGTCTTATAGGTACGTATTTCCCAATGTTTTTTGTTGGTTGTGTCTACAGGATATTGATCTCTACGCGTAAAAACACATAGAAAAGCAATATCTTCAAAACCCTTTGGTTTGGTAGGAAAGGTTTCTAAATTAATTTGCAACAGAGGAAGCATGGGTTGACCTTCATAATATGGCCATGCTTCTGTTACTTGACTGACCCGCACTTGGCCAAAATAAGATGCAAACAGACCTAAGTCTGTATTGCACCTTCCTTCTTGCATTAAAATCGTATCGCGTTGTACAGATTTTTTTATATTTTTTAAGGCATTCATGCTTCTTCCTCTAGATCTTCATCAATGCGCAAACTATTTATGAAGCTTTTAAAATCTGCTGCAATGAAATGTAAGTTCAAACGATACTCATCCACAGTGCAATCATCTTGATCTTCGTCATACTCCATTTCATGATCCCAAAAGTAAATGTGTCCTCGGTATTCACCTTTGATACCAATAAGGATATCATTACCACCTGGATCTGATGCTATAGGTAGCATAAAGCTAGGAATACGCCCTTTTCTAACTTGTAAATGTTGAACAATATCGCCATAGCTAGGTGCATCAAAGCCAAAAAAACCATGAAGAATAGACGTGTTTTTTCTGCCATCTTTTATAAAATCAAAGACGTCTGCTTCTGTATAACAATGATCGTTTTCACATAAAAATTTAAAGTAATCTTCTGGAAGGATTACACCTAATTGAGATTCAAAATCTTGAACACGCTGTTTGCCGATAGGACCTGTTTTCTTTTTGATTTTGTATTGCATAGATAAAACCTGTTTGGTTGGATAGAAAAACGTAAATAAATAAGATTAGGCTCTGTGTTTATTTCATCAGCAAGCCCAGGTCATGACCCATTCTGGCTGTTGATCTTGCGTCGTTTTTTGCACACCATAATAGCCAACGCCTACGTCACCCCACATCCAACGGCTTTTCTCGTCTGTATCAACTTGAAAAAGAAACTCGATATCATCATCGCTGATACTCGGATGCTCCCAGCCTAACTCACCTTGAATTAACTTTGCCCAACCACCGAGTTTAAATCCATCTTGATTAGGATAAAGCTCTGCAAATGCTTCGCTGATTTCATAAGACCATTCATCTTGAACTGCGTCTGGTAATTCGTCATAGGAAGGATAATCCTCAACCACACGAGGAGATAAAGGGTGTGGAATAATAGAAAACTTGGTTTCAGGCTGCTTTAAAGGAACAAGTTCATCTAAATTTTTGTAAGCACGCATAACCCAACCCTGACCGTTTGCAGCATCATAAGGCGTATCTTCTTCGTAAAGAAATAAACTCACCCAAGCATAACCTTCTAGGCCTTTAGGTTTAAAAGGTAATTCAGTTAAGTTGATTTGCGCTAAAGGTGTCATAGGCTGACCTTCCCACTCTGGCCAAGTTTCGCCTGCTTTTGCGTAGAGTACTTGTCCAATCCATGATGCCTTAGAATCCGTTGAGGGTTGTGCGTCAACCACATCCATAACAATAGCTTGGCGTTTTAGCTGTGTTGCTATGCGAGAAAATTCAGCTTTTATTTCAGCTGAAATAGTTTCGGACATCACGACCTCTTTAAAATAAGAGATCATATCATGAATATAAGTTCAGGTACGTTGTGAACGTTTATTAAAACATCATCCAAATGCTTTCACTTTATATTAAATTAATCTTAAACATTTTAATTTATTTTCTATCAAGGTGACGAGTTGGGGATCACCATAAACATAATCATCGAGTATACCTAAGACATATATTTTTTTATATTGCAACAAACGAGTGAACTTAGCTTGTATTTGTTGCTTATGCTTGATTTCCATGACACAAATAAAGTCTGCCCATTTGATGTCTTCTTTCGCGATCGGTTTTTTAGCACGTGAACTGGTACCCACAGAGCGCGTTGTAACGCCCTCATAAACACCGATAACTTTCTCTGCCGTTGGACTGCGCCATTGATTGTGGCTACATACAAATAAAATGTTTTTCATATAAAAAATAAATATTAAAATAAGCCCTAAGATATCAGGCATATTTTGTATAGTACAATAATAAAGATATAGCCATCATGACCCATAAAATAAATCAAATAAAAAATTAATGATAAAAGGATTAAAAATGAACTCTGAAACAATAAAAAAACTAGACTCTGAGCTTTACAAGAGGGTTCGCTTATTTCATGAACTCGTTTATAAAAAAAATCAACCTATAGATAAAGCTTTAGACTCTTTAATTCTTTTTCTGAACACACTTCCTCTCTCTCGATTTTCATTATGGAAAACACGCATGTGCCCTTGGTGTACAGCAGAGCCTATGTATGGCTGGAATATATGCCGTGATCCAGATGCAGCGCTGGGTTCCGTTACCCTGTTAGATATTTTTAGCCATAATGGCTATAGAAGAGAAGAAGCGCTTCACAACATCAATACAGCGGTTCCTAATAGCTTCCTTTTTTCTCAGCTACTTACCATGCTCAATGACTGGGTACCTCAAGTTCGTCTTGCTGCATGTCAGGCTATAAAGCGTGTGATGCATATCACTTCACCTGCAATCATGACAGAGTCTTTATGTGAAATTCTTTATCGCTGGACATCTTGGCAACGTATGGAAAAACAAGAACACCTCGTCATTGAAGCGCTTTTAAGTCTCCCTAAGTTGGCTGAGCCTATGCGTCAAAAAATAATCCGGTCAAGCTCAGGGCCTATACCTTCTTTATTGGCTCAAATAGGTAGAACTTCATTATTGGATTGCTCCTTATTTGAAGTAGCAACGACTGCAATACAACCGAGCGTAAGAGCAAAAGCTTATCGATTTCTATTTGAAAAGCGTATGTTTTGGATCAGTGGTAGAGAACATAAGTGGGTTCATCGTGGCTTATCTGAACAACATGCTCGAGTTGATACTCAAGAACGACATATCGAAGTTGAGTTCTCTTTCGAAACACTATTAGAACAAGCGTCAAAAGATAAATCATCTAAAGTAAGACGCGTCGCAATTGAATATTTAATAAAAAATGATACTTTAATGAAAGATAAAATTAAGCATTACGCTCTTATTTTTGCACAAGATAAAGCACATACGGTTTCAGAACGAGGTCAGTTTTTATTAAGAAAGCTCTCTGGTGATACGACTTTTTAACTCAAATTGTAATATGAAAAATGAATTTAATAGAACACATAGGAAAATATAGATACTCTTGTTTTAGATAGAGCCTGTACAATTTAAATTGAGTTTTGCCTCAAATTTATGATGCTATTGGGCTTAAATACGAGAATTAATACATAAAAATAAAGTATTCGTAAGAATTTGCAAAGGAATAACAGCTATGACACCTGAAGAGTTTGTAAAAAAAGTTAGAAAATATATTCTTGAAGATCATTTAATTGACTATAAAACAAAGTTTGAGAATACTGTGATAACTAAAGAACCTAATAACTACTGGTCTCATGCAATCTATATCTTTCATAAGCTTGATGATAAAGAAAAAGAAACGTGGTTTAAAATCATGAGACTTGTATCTGTTGAAGCAATAGCTGTCCTGCTTGCAACTATAGATGGTATAGCATGCTTAGAGGCTGGAGATCCCGATTTGTGTCTTTCTGTTAAAAATGAGGAAAAACTACTCAATGGAGAATTATCTAACATTTTTCTAGAAATTGAAGAAGAAATGGGTGAAATCTAACTTATTGCGATAGAAAAAATATAAAACATACACTTTAAATATAACGGCTTAGGCTATATATATCTAACCTGATAAGCAGATCATGAAGCAATGTTTTCTCGCCTTAATTAAGTATGATCTGATGCGAAAAAAAAGCCATATAATATCATGGATTTTAAAGCAAAAAATAATATTCCTAGACGAAAAAACAACCTGAAACCACTTTATCCTGTCTCAATGAGATAAACATAAATAATCCAAATTATAATCGTTGAGTTGATACTGTGTATTGTATAAAAGAACAAGAAAGAGTTGAACTTAAAAAGCGATGTGTATTGAAGAACAACAGAAAGAAATTTGTAAAAAGTACTTGGCTGATTTCTTAAAGTGTGACCTGTCTCTTAAAATAGGTATCTCATTAAATATTAAAAGTGGAGTGCGGCCTATTCATGGAGTGCGAGTTAAAGAAGAAAAAGGCACATCGGGCTGGTATATCTGGGCTGGAGATTATTCTGACGCCCCCGATTTTTATGTTCCATTACATGGGTTGCATTTATATGAATGGGAAAAAATCATCCTACCCTATTTGGGATTACCTGAAGGATGGAGATTTTTAATAACCGAAGATTATGAAGACGTATGGTATGATCCAGAAGTATTGTGTGAAAAATGAAATAATAGAGATGTATCTATTTTAATAAAAATATAGAAGCAAAAATAGAGCTCATGGAATCAAAAAAAGATTAAAAAAAGAAAAATGATCTCTTATTTCACGCCGAGGTTGTCTAAAATAGCTTGAATCCTACACAGGAAAAAAATTATTTTGAGAGATTATAATTTATATCGATGTAGAGTTTGTGGCTTTAATCATATTGATTTTCTTCCATGGAGTCCTTGGGGTGAAGACGGTACAGAGCCAAATTATGATATGTGTACTTGTTGTTTTGTACAATTTGGATATGAAGATTGCGACTTAGAAGACATCGTCTTATACCGAAAAAACTGGTTAAGTTCTGGTGCCGAGTTCAAAGAAAGTGAATATAAACCAAAAAATTGGAATTTAGCAGAACAACTACAAGCCATTCCTAAACAATTTCTACCTCATGACTGGAATTTGAATGAAGCGCTACAGCTTGTATCTTCTGCTCAAGATAGATTTCATTCTGATTCATAGCAATGCATATAGCGCTCATTGATGTATCACTTCCATGTCTTTAATCTCCTTGGATACCGCTTGCTTTTATGTGTCACAATTGTATGAGCTGATCACCTTACTATCTTTGCCTACTATAAGCATTGCATGTGCTTCTGTTTTGTTAGGCCATTGAAATCGCTGCATTTGATCCGTAATCACAATATCATCCAAAGCATACTTGCGTTGTCGATTTTGGCGCATAATTGTTTTTTTATCTAAATGAAAGACAACCAATGTAATCAAGGCACCGTATTTAAGTCCTGTATCAATGATTTGTTTTCTAAAATCATACCTAATATTGGTCGCATCCCAAACAATATGTTTTTTATGAGCAAGAGCAACTTTTAGGCGCTGCCTTGCAAGCTGCAAAACTCTACCGATATTTTTTTGACTACGACGACTACCATTTACTTCTTGTCTAATTTCATCCAATGAAATGATTGTTAATTTTTCTTCTTGATGGGCTATCCAATTTGACTTACCACTGCCACTTATACCACACATGATATAAAGCTTTGCATACTCTTGTGATTTTTCGTAGTTTTTCCCAATCGCCGATATAGGATGATCAATCTCACCATGCACCCATTGATGAACAGCATGAGCAAGAATGTAATCTTTTGAGTACATAGATATGGAGTGAAGCTGAGTCTGAATTTGTTTCATTACTTGTTGTTCTGGCTGCTTTATCTGCCATAGGTCATAAGACTGTGCTGACCACTTAAATAGTTCTAATAGCTCTAGCTGTTGTACAGGATCGGAACAGATCCTGCCTCTGATATCAGCGACCTCTAGCCAATACAATAACTCCAAATCCGCATTCAATGCTAATTTCATATAGGCATGAGAGGTTTGCTCTCTAAGCACTAAGAGCTTTGGCAAATGATGAAACCCGACTAACCCCATCACATGAGTCACCACGCTATAACTCAATGGTAGTTGCATGAGACGGAAAGCAACATAGTTCATACCTTCTTCTTCATGTTTAGGAGCAACCACTCTAACGATTCCATTTATGATTTGAGTAGTCGTTGTAATAGGTTTTGCAATATCATGTAAAAGCGCTCCCAAAATCAAAGACTGACGTTGCTCACCTTGAATATGAGCAGCTTCTTTTCTCAAAATTTGATATAACGACTTTAAGACTAAATCAGTATGTGTCGCAACATGTCCTTCTGCATGCCATATCGTATCTTGTTGCGTAGTTTCAAACTTTTGTAAAAGAGGGAAATAACAACTTAAGTAATCAACGCATTCCATAAAATTAGGTTCGTGACTTATTGCTAGTGAGCCTAACCATACATCTAACTTTTTCATATCACCCCTCACCTTCTTTTATGGATTCTGTCGATACCAGACCATTTGGCTGCCACGATTCATACATCCAATGTTTGGACTGCTGAACATGATGAGGTCTCACCCACTTTGCAACTGAATGAGTGAAGTCCTTAAAAGAAAACGCATCAGCAATACGCACAACGTATCCTTCTTGATTTTTGATATCTAGTTTCAATCGACGTATTGTTGCTTCACACCAAGGTCCTTGATAAAGCACATTAGGTGTCACTAAATCTAAGTCTTGGCAAAACTTCACTGTATCCTTCCAACTCAAGCACTGATTATGTTCATTCCACACAGAAAATGCATAGAAGTAACTTTTGAGTTGTGTATAAGAAATTGCGTGTCGCGCATACATATTTTCACCGCATATACGCCAGCCATATGGAATATAGGCTTGTATTCTAGCATGATAAGCCTTAACCCAACTTCGAGAATCATGAGCACCGCTATCAAGGGAACGTGCGTGCATGGTGAAAGGGTAAAGCGTGGTATTTTCACCATCCATTTTTTCGGTTACAACGACTGTTTTGCCCAAAAAAGGGATATGTTTCGTTTGTATGAGGTCATCAGATGTCACTGCCTTAGACCAAGGCAAATGTGGCGTTCTTGGATATTTAATTTTGTTCATATAATGTCTTCTATGATATAAAACTGTGCTGCTATAGTTTTCACTTAAACAGTTGTATATAGGTACAGTAAAGCTGTGTGTATTCGTTGAATGATACCCACGTTACGAGCCTATTATTTATCATGAAGTTATTACATAACTATTTCTTACTATTGTATTTTGAACACCTAATGGGAAAAATAATACCATGCCCTTAATAACAATTCAAAATCATTTCGATAAAGTGCTTAGGTGACCTAAAAAATTTTGCCGAAGAAATAACGGACTCCCACTTTATTACGCGTATGAAAAAACAGGAAGGTGAAAACAGCCATCTCAAAAAAATGTATACTCATGAGTGCTTAACGGCAGATATTATTTAGAAAGCTTAAGTCAATGAGACCATAACCATGTAGCAAAAGCACGCATGTCTTCACTACATTTTATAGTCTCACAAAATTATGGCATCTGAAATCCGTGTAATGATGATTGAACAAAAATTTCCGACAGAAACGCTTTTCATGTTGCTCGTAAACGCTATGGTATTTATTATTTTTTATAGATCCTAAGAGCAACTTTGTAATTGTTTTATTAAAGATTGTGTTGCTGTAAATGCGCAAGGTGTTTGCGTGATAGCCGAAGTGACGGCTATCGAATGAAGGTTCATCTGTTTAAATTTGTATAATTGATCGGCTTGTATCCCACCAATTGCGACAAGTGGTATTTTTGAATATTCGCAAGCTTTACGAAGTAGATCTAATCCCCAAACCGTTTTGATATCATGTTTTGTATGCGTAGGAAAAACACTGCTGATACCAATATAATCGATAGGATAACTTTGAGCTTGTTCGAGTTGCAACCATGTTTCGACGGTTAAACCTATAATTTTATCCTTAGATAAACGCTTTCTCGCTTCGAAGACACAGGTATCACTTTGACCCAAATGAATGCCAGACATATCAAAATCACATGCGATCTCAAGGTGATCATTCATGATGAGCTGTACATCAAAGTTTGATATGTGACTGGATACAGCCTCAACTAGATTTTTGAGTTGCAACAAAGAATCGTGCTTCCTCCTTAATTGAATCCATTTTGCTCCAGCACGGGCTGCGTCGCAGACGGTCTTGCAGGTCTCTTCTAAACTTTGTGCAGGATCGGTTACGAAATAGAGATGGGTGTTATGCATGCTCTATGACCTTGATTTGCTCTTCTATGCTTTCAATATTTAATTGATAGAGTTGATCCAAAATTTCGACAGCAAAAGTACCAGGACTTTGCGTTCGGTGTGATGCCATTTCTCCTGCAAAACTCCAAAGTGCCGCAGCAGCTAAGCCCGTTGTATCTCCTACAGCAACAAACGCAGCGGTTAAGGCAGATAAGGCGCATCCACTTCCTGTAACCCGAGCCATCAAAGGATGACCATGCGCTAATTTATAGCACCTGTCTTTTTGCACAATCCAATCGGTAGCACCCGAAATCACCACACTTAGACAACTTGGATCTCGATTTAAGATGGCTTGTGCCGCTTCAAGTGCTTGTTCACTTTGTTCTAGTGCATCTACACCTTTAGATTGACAAGCGAAGCCTGCTAAAGCCATCACTTCACTGGCATTAGCACGAATGATATAACGATTCAGCTTTTGCATCAGTGCTCGCGACACTTCTTTTCGAAAAGGTGTTGCAGCGGCTCCAACAGGGTCTAAAACAACGACATGGCCATTTTCGTTAGCCACGGTTGCAGCAAATAAAAGTCGCTCGTAGAAGGTTTGATCTACAGTGCCTATATTAAAAACAACGCCTGAGCATACTTTCATTAAATCACATATTTCATGACGACTTTGCGCCATAATCGGCGATGCTCCAATCGCTAAAAGAGTATTGGCAGAGGATTGCATGACCACATAATTAGTCAGGTTTAAGACCAACGGCGATGCTTGCTTAAGTTCTTTAAGAAAGGTACAAATTCGTTGTACAGGTTTCACACTTGACATAACGATTGCTCCCAAAAGCCAATTTCAAGCTCGCATGCTGTCTTAAATGACGCTTTGATCTCTGATTTTTTTTGCTCATCGAAGAGCGAAAAAGCATGATTCAAAGTACTTTCAATGTTTCGCGCCTGATTTTGGTAACTATCAGCGCTGTAGATGTCAATCCAGCTTTGGTAAGGGTGAGTACCTTGACTGAATGCATGCTGAAGATCGCGACCTATTTGGGCATAGCCAATGACACAAGGAGAAAGTGCCATAAAGTAGTCAAATGCTTGCCCCGTTTGACTCGCAGTTTGTAAAAAATTTAAATAAGCCTTGGAACCAGAGGCAAGCTTAATCGAGTGAAAGTCACGCTCAGTGAAACCTTGCTCGGTGAAATACTCTGCATGATGAGGGATCTCAAGTGCAAATAAATCTTTATATTGATCAAGTATCCTTTGTTGCTCTGCATCTGAGATATTACTTTCAAGTTCCTTAAAACACTCGGCAGCTGTTTCTAAAAACACATAGTCTTGCAGCAGATAGTGTTTGAATACTGCTTGAGGTAACGTACCGTCGATAAGTTGCTGAACAAATTTGTGGTGTGTGTAGGCATGCCACTGTTGAGGGAATAGCTGGATTAAATCTTGATAAGTCATAAAAGTAGCTCACTGTTGTAAAAATGCATGAGAAAAGTCAGGCATCGACTTGATGATATGATGTTTTTTTAGATATTTTGCATACGTGATGTAGCGTGACTTATGTATCGCCCCAGGACGATGATCATACCGAATCAATGAATCGTTCCAAGACCTTTTATTTAAGGTGTTCTCTAATTTTTTCTTGTCATAAGATACAAAACTAAGCCAAGCTTGATCAGGGTGGTTTGAAATATATTGCACGGCGCGTGTTAAAGCTCGATTAAAAGATTGAATTGCAGCAATGTTTTTTGTTTTTTGGTGCGCAACAATGATGAGTTCATCGTATTGAGGCACCCCATAATCTTCTGGATAAAAGAGCGTGACCTCTTCACCATGTAAGTTCATTTGATTTTTTTCAACGGTACGAAAACCACCTGAGACTGCATCGACTTGTCCAGATAATAAAGATTGTGAAATATTCCAGCCTACTTGGATTTTTTGTACTTTAGGCGCTTTTTTTTGCTTGTAAGCAAGCATGACATCTAATGTCATGATTTCAGATGGAATAGAATAGCCTAATTTTTTTCCATCAAGTTGACTTAAGCTTGTGATGCCTGATTTCTTTAATACCATAACGCAGTTAAGTGGGCTTGAGATAAGGGTAGATACTTTCATTAAAGGCAAGTGATGCACCAGATCGTAGGTAAAGCTTTCTTGGTATGTTACAGCTAAATCAAACTTTTTTGCAGCTACAAGTTTTGCTGGCATGGCTGGATCAGTGGGCTCATGCAATATGACATTTAAGCCTTCATCATGAAAGTAACCTTTTTGTTTGGCGACAATAATGGGGCCGTGGCTTGGATTGATAATCCAGTCCAGCACGACGTTCAGCGTTTGTACCGCATGTGATTGAAGACTAAAAAATACAAAAGTAAGCAGAACAAGTTTTTTGAACATCATGAATCCTTATTATTTTATTGAAGTGAATGTGTTGTGTCATGAACCCAAAAGAGTGCTTTTTTTAAGCTGTAATCTGTAGCGTAAAATAGACTTATCGCACCAAGAGATAAAGTTATAAGCGCGGCAAACATGCCTGCAACTTCCATGCGACTGTTGCAGTACATCATAAAATGCCCTAGCCCTTCACTAGAGCCAGACCACTCACCAATCACAGCACCAATAGGAGCAATGACTACAGATATTTTGATGCCCGTGGCGATCATGGGTAACGCCGCTGGAATACGGATATAACGAAGAGAAGTCCATGTATTGCTATTCATGGTGTGTGCTAATTGCAAATAATCCTTGGGAGTTTGCGACAACCCATCATAAGCATTTGTGGTCATAGGAAAAAATATCATTAAACTTGCGATGACCACTTTTGATGCCACACCAAACCCTAGCCAAAGAATGATTAAAGGGGCAATAGCAAAAGTTGGGATGCATTGACTCATCACAAAAATAGGATTGAATGCACGTTGCAAGAAAGGAAACATCAACATAGATAAAGCAAATAAAAAAGCGAAAAAGCAGCCAACCACTAGGCTTAAAAAAACTTCTTTAAAAGTGACATAACTATGTTGTCCTAGAGTGATATAGTTTTCTTTAAAAAATAGTCCGACGTCTGCAGGTGATGGTAAAAGAAAACGAGGAATACTCGAGAAACGTGAAATACACTCCCACAGCACCAGAAAACAGCTCATGGTAAAGAGAATATAGATGATATTTTTTATGACTTTAAGTTGCATATGTTGGATTTTCACGTAGTAAAGATAAAAGCTCTTTTTGTATAGGGAAAAGTTCGGGATCATCCGCATCTCGTAATGGCTTGGATGAAGGTAAAGAGATCTTCTGAAGCGTCTTATGTTTTGTCATAATAAGAACTTGATGACTGAGGCGTAATGCTTCAAGAGGATCATGTGTAATCAATAGTACGGTTTTATTCTGTAAACATGCGTGCGCTAGCTCTTGCATTTCGTAGCGCGTGATAGCGTCTAATGCAGAAAAAGGTTCATCCATAAAAATAATGGGACGATTTTGCATTAACGTACGAACAAGTGCAACGCGCTGGCGCATACCACCTGATAAATCTTTTGGGTATGCGTGTGCGTATTCAAATAAACCTACTTTTTTTAAGAGTAAATGCGCCTTATCTTTATCTTCTTCTGTTATAGAACGCATCGATAAGGTATGGCCTAAAAAGATATTTTCAAGGATATTTAACCAAGGCATAAGTACATCAGATTGTGCCATATAAGCTACTTTTTGGTGTAAGTCTGTTTGATTTGCTGTAAAAGATGCGGTATGACTTTGTGGAATAATGCCTGTCAGCAGTTTAAGTAGAGACGACTTACCGCATCCTGTTGTGCCTAGAATGGAAGTCCACGATTCAGATGGAAGTGTTAGAGAAACCTGAGAAAAAATTTCTCTATGCTCAAAACTTAAGTAGGCGTTGTCAATCGATAACATGCAAAAATCTTTAAGACCAAACTTTATGAAAATGATGCGTAGGTCCATGGCCTGAACCGACCTGAAGCTTATCCGCATGAACAATAGCTTGATATAAGTAATCATGTGCTTGACGTACGGCGTCAGTGATAGAGAAGCCTCGACCCATGAAAGCTGCAATCGCAGCAGAGTAAGTACAACCTGTTCCGTGTGTATTTTTTGTGTTCACTCTAGGGTGTTCAAAGAAGATAGGCGCTTGATCCTGTTGAATTAGAACATCTGTACAGACTGATGAATCCAAGTGCCCACCTTTCATCACGATGGCTTTACATCCTAAAGCCATTAACTTTTCACCTTGGTCCACTAAGTCTTCAACTGATCTTGCTTCGGGAGTTCCAAGCAAGCAGGCTGCTTCAGGAACATTAGGTGTTAAAACCGTTGTTATGGGGATAAGGAGTTCTTTCAATGTGGCACAAGCCTCAGCATCAAGGAGGGCACATCCTGACTTAGAGATCATGACAGGATCGAGCACAATGGGAATGTTTTTGTGTAAAAGTTGGCGGTGAACCATCGATATAACAGGAGAAGAAGCGAGCATACCTACTTTTACGGCGGCAACATCTAAATCAGAAAAAACACATTCCATTTGTTGTTGTATATTCTCTTCTGGCACATCAGCAACATGAGCAACAGTATGCGTATTTTGAGCTGTGACCGCTGTAATAACGCTTGCAGCATAAGTATTTAAAGCACTGAATGTTTTAATATCTGCCTGAATTCCTGCACCACCAGAGGAGTCGGATCCAGCGATAGTTAATATAATTTTATTATTTTTCATAGTGTTGTACCTTAATAGCAAGTTGTCTAAATAAAATTTACGCAGCATGCTGCTATAGACTATGACTGTAATTCTTTTACAATAATTAACAAGATTTTAAAGTAGTAATGACTTGTATTTTTTTTGATTCATAAATAATTAATTTTATTTATAATACATCAGCACTTTGTAAAAACAAGAAAAAAACATTTTAAATCTAAGCACAGATTGTTATTTGACCTGTTGATTTTGTTTTTTATTTTATTTTGATGTTGAGCCTAATAAAAAAAATGGCTAGTTGAATTAGATACCTTGACCATTTATTTACAAGAATATCTTTCTGATTTAAATTTGATCGATATTCTATGCGAAACTGATTATGGAGCAAACGTTAAATTTCATTTAAGAAGGATTAATGAAGAATTTTTAAGTGATGATATAGATAGTTTTGAACAAGCTATTATTTTACTTAGTTCAAATACAAATTATTAATGAATGGAGCCTGTATTGTGAAATATGAGTCTTTAAAATATGACATAGATAAAGATGAAGCTGAATCTATTTTGGAACAGGAAGATGAATCTAAATCTTCTTTGGTTCTTGTAAGTATTTGTCACATAGATGACTTTAGATGGGCTTGTAATGTTTATCTTAAATATATTCATCATCACAATGTAGTACTTGCACGTGCTGCTATTATTGGAGTTGGACACCTTGCAAGATTATCTAGCCAGTTTCATATTAAGAAAAAAATATTTATAAAAGAATTAAATAAAGTTGTTTTAAACAGGTTAGATATCCGTGAGACGGTCTGTGAAACTTTAAGTGAAATTGAATTATTTACCAAAAATAAATCTTGTAAAGTTAGAAATACAAAAAAATAATATTTATATATAAAAATGAAAAATTTAATGACTATTTTTGATAAAATCTGAAGGTTAAACAGATAGCGATTAAGGTTTTTTATACCGAAATCACTCATCAATTTTAAGGTTTCTGTCTTAAATTAAGAAGGTATAAGATATGGGTGGTATAAATTATAATTTCCTGCCTTTTGATTTTGTTATGAATGTAACGGATTTAGAATGGTGTGAATTATTATGGGCTTATAAAAATAAAATGATTACATCAGATTTTTTAGATAAATATGTCATTGATAGAATTTATCGAGTAGATCAATTGCAAGGACTTTTATTAGATATGTCATATGCAATAGATGAGGAATCAAAGTTAATCATTCTGTGCAAACTAGCAAAAGAAGGTGTGAGTAAATCAATACCTTTAATACAGAGAAAGTGGCTATTTTTAATATTATATTGGTTACATGATAATATGCTTGATAAAGATGATATCTTTGATATTGTCTGGTTTGTTTTTTCTGATTTCAATTACCCTAAATCAATGAATGGCTTTGCTAAATATATGCCAGCAGAAGATATAGACACTGAAAACTTAGAGGTGGAGCTACCTGTAAACACAAACTTTTCAAAATATGAATTGGTTATGATTAAAAAGTGGAAAAGCTTTTTAGAAGATGAAAAAAAAATTTTGAAATGAAGAAAACCAGATATATTTAGTCATAGAATAATGAAAGTTTGTTAGAAGACTAAAGCATCTATTATACTAGTGGATATTTCAATTTATTTTTTGAGCTGTATTTCATCATGAATAGATGCTGGCAATTTACAGGGAGAAAGTCAATAGTTGCATAATACTGATCTTTCAAAGAGGATTAATGGTTAATTTTATTTCTCCAAGCAAACGCATTAAACAAGCACATGGTAATTTTTCTTACAGCTCTAGTTCCTTGCAAATAATTGCCAATTATAAAGGTACAGCTGTAACAATGATCACAAAGTGAGATAAGAAATTGAGAGATTTAACAAGAAAATTAATAGAGCTTAAAAAAGCTGTAATTGAAAAAAAATTAGATTTATCATTTATTCAGAAGAGGTTATCGACTTTATTGCTATCTGACGAAGACCTTGAGAACCGAGACTCTATAAGTAAAGAGTTAGATAACGATTTAGAATTAGCTCTCTACACTTTGAAATCTGAATGTCAACAAAATGCGGCTGTGGATATTCTAAATAAGGCTATAAACCTATCAAAGAAGAAATAATATCGATCTGCTGATCTGACGTTAGTCTTTATTAACATGAAATTTAGACTGATGTTGTGACTCTCAACATGGGCCTGATATTCGAGGTGAAAGCGATATTTATAGAGTACGAAAGGAATGGCTTGACGATGGAGCAGAATGGTTTAATGATGAGGAGGGTGTTGAACCAAGGAAGCCTAAAAACTGGAGTATTCAAATAGCTAAAAAACAAATTTCAGATTCCTTATCTGACTCTTGAATAGGTAAATAACCGAGAAGAATAAAAACAGTATACACTCTTGAAATATTCATATTTAGGCTATATCTTTTTAGCCTAATATGGGACAACAAACTAAACTCGCTCACCCAAAAAGGCGTGTGGAGCCATAAATTCAAATGAAAAGAGTTATCGAGTGTTTTTTAAAAGAAACAGAAGAGCTAGTCAAAACTTATGAATTACCAAGTTCAATTACACTAGAAAGCCTACAGAAACTTGTTTTAGAAGAAAATGATGATGACTATAATTTAGTCTTCTGCTATAGCCTTTCAGAAGAACATATTACTTTTTTTCAAGAGCATACTCATATAGAGTTTAATAGTACAAAATATGATTATACTTTAAGTTACACTGAGAAGTAAAAAATAACTTTAAAGCTGGTTATTAAAAATCCAGCTTTAATTTTTAATTGCATCTACTTAAGTAGAACATTTATAGATAAATTTAAGAGAATAGGTACATATAATACCGATTTTTCGAATCGGATTAAGGATTAATTTTATGTTCTCTATAGACTTAGGAAAGCAGCTAACAAAACAGTACAATGATCCCGTTTTTACAGGGCATATTCATGGTATAGATGGCTTAGATGAAGACTTTCACGCTTCAAATTCATATTGGTCAAGGAATCAATATTTTGATCAGTGGAGAAGAGCTATACAATCTATTTTAGAAGGAAATGATAAAGCTTGTTTTATAACTTCTATGTATAACCCTAAATATGCTAATTATATTGTATGTTGGCCGCTGTATAGAGAAAAAAACATAATTTATCTTCAAAATCATTATATAGATATAAAAAAAATGAATAAAAATTTTGATATAGAC
>DDNL01000082.1 GCA_002341165.1 Shewanellaceae bacterium UBA2521 | reverse complement strand
AGAATTTTATGAGGATAAGCTTGATGTCCTACATCCCAGATAATTTGATCAAAAGGTGTTTGGTACACATAATGTAGTGCAACTGTCAGCTCAACTGTACCTAAACCTGATGCAAAGTGCCCTGAAGATTGACTAACAGAGGATAACAGAAAGCCTCTTAATTCATCAGCGAAGGTAGATAGCTGATCTTCTTGTAGTTCCCTCATTTGGTGAGGAAGGTGAATAGAGTCTAATAACATAGTTTTATCTTTTCGTTAAGTATCACGTTGAACAATGAATAAAGCGAACTCTTCCAATATATGAGTTTCCATATGAAGTAGTTTAAGTTGATGTATAGCTTGCTCTATAAGATATTCTGCTTGTCCTTTTGCTTCACTTAATCCCATTAGTTTTGGATAAGTACTTTTATTTGCTTGCTCATCAGAACCTTGGGGTTTGCCTAGGATTTCTGTTGTACTTGTCACGTCTAAAATATCATCTTGGATTTGGAAGGCAAGCCCGATATTTTGGGTAAACTGAATCATAGATACTAAGACATCTGGCTGTACCGATGCTGCGATGCCTATCATTTCGGCTGTTACGCTTATTAAAGCACCCGTTTTGAGCTGGTGGATAGTCATCAATTGATCTAAAGAAACACGCTCGTTGGTGGCTTGTAAATCGAGTGCTTGACCACTACACATACCATGATAACCCGCAGCGCGAGTTAAAGCTTGAATTATTTTGAGTTGCTGGATTGGCTGTAATGTTTGGCAAGGACGAGAGAGCACATCAAAAGCAAGGGTTTGTAGCGCATCACCTACTAAAAGAGCTGTTGCCTCATCGAACTTGATATGTACGGTGGGCTGACCTCGACGTATTGCGTCGTCATCCATTGCTGGTAGGTCATCATGTACAAGAGAGTAAGTATGGATACATTCAATGGCGATAGCTAGAGGATCCAGCACTTCCGATGAGAGATGAAACAACTGGCCTAATTCATAGATAAGAAAAGGGCGTATACGTTTGCCGCCGAGTAGTAAGGCATGCTGCATCGCTGATTTCAGTGTGCAATCATAGTGCTCTAGTTGAGATAGCTCGTGTGTGAGTTGTTTTTGAATATGGCTTTGGCAGCTTTGTAGCTGCTGCTGAACAGACATTACGAAGACGCTCCAGAATCAAAAGATGTGAGTTCGTCGCTTTCTTGCATAAGTAGAGTTACTTTTTGTTGCGCTTGTTCAAGCTCCTTTTGACTTGAGCGTACTAAAGATATGCCTTTTTCGAATTCTTTTAGCGCGTCATCAAGGTTTAAATCACCCTGTTCTAAAGCCGTTACCACCTGCTCTAACTCCTGCATTGTGGCTTCAAAGCTTGATTTTTTGACTTTTTTGCTCACAGCGCTCTCCAGATTGATTCACAAAAATACGGGATGTATAAAAATAAGTATTTTATGCTAATTTGAATTAAAAATGTAGTTATCTTTGTGATATTAAGAATTTTTATTTTATTTATCGAAAGAATCTTTTATTTTTTACTAAATTTGAACCGCTAACGCCGATAAGAAGAGTACATATCTAATAGGATATAGGTGTTTTTGTGGATTTAGCAACTCTTGTTGGTCTTGCTGGTGGATTTGGTTTGGTGTTCATGGCTATGGCACAAAGTGCTGAGTTCATGACTTTTGTCAACCCTCCTTCACTCATGATCGTAGTCGGTGGTAGTGTGTTTATTATGATGGTTCGTTATAGCATGGGCCAGTTCTTCAAAGTTTTTGCAACCATGGCAAAAGCCTTCGCTTTCAAAGTTGAAGATCCTGTTAGTGTGATTGAATTATGCGTAAGTCTTGCTGATGCAGCAAGACGCAATGGCTTTCTTGCGCTGCAAGAAGCAGAAATTAACATCCCTTTTATGCAAAAAGCGGTAGATATGTTAGTGGATGGCCATAACGCTGATGTAGTCACTCAGACACTTGAGCAAGATATTGAACTCACGACAGAACGTCATTCTTTATGTATTTCATTTTTTAAGAAGCTCGGTGATGTCGCACCTGCAATGGGTATGATTGGTACTTTGATTGGGCTGGTGGGAATGCTTGCTAATATGGATGATCCTAAAGCCATTGGTCCTGCAATGGCTGTTGCTTTGTTAACCACTATGTACGGCTCTATTATAGGCAATATGATTGCATTGCCTGTAGCGGATAAGCTTGAGCTGAGAATGAATGAAGAGATTCTCATTCGTCAAATGTGCTTAGAAGCTATTTTAGGTATTCAAGATGGACTTAATCCTCGCGTTATAGAATCTTTTCTGAAAAATTATTTGAATGAGAAAAAACGCGAATTTGATGTTGATGCAGAAGGTGCTTAGTGTATGGGCAAGGGAAAAAAGTGTAAATGTCCTCCACCTGGTGCTCCTGCATGGATGACCACTTTTGCCGATTTGATGTCGCTCTTAATGTGTTTTTTCGTCTTACTTTTGGCTTTTTCTGAAATGGACGTTTTAAAGTTTAAGCAGTTAGCAGGCTCTATGAAATATGCTTTCGGGGTTCAGCATCAAATTGAAGTCCAAGATATCCCTAAAGGTACCTCTATTATTGCCCTGGAATTTCGTCCGGGTAAGCCAGATGATACACCGATTCAAGTTCTGAATCAGAAAACTATTGATACAACTCAATCTTCTTTGGAATTCCAACCAGGTCGTAGTGAAAAAGTGGGTGGAGAAGAAGACGATGGTGGACAATCTCAAGAAGCTGTACAAAAAGAAAGTGAATCAGAACAAACTACAAGTAACCCCACAGAAAGTGCGATGAATCAGCAAGATTTTGATCAACTGAAGAAATTGATGACGCGTGTACAAGAGCAAGTACATGATGGTTCAATTGAGATTGAGTCAAAAGGACAAGAGATGATTATTCGCATCAATGAGAAAGGATCTTTTGCAGCAGGCTCTGGCTTTTTGCAACCTAGATTTAAACCTATCATCCGTCAGATAGCTGGAGTTCTGAACGAAATTCCAGGCAATATCACGGTTACAGGGCATACTGATGACACCCAAATTAGTAACGAGATGTATCGCTCTAACTGGGATCTTTCTAGCCGACGCTCTATGGCTGTAGTGACGGAAATGTTGAAGGTGAAAACCTTTGATTCGAAACGACTCACGCTCAAAGCTGTTGCTGATAATGAACCTAGAGCACCTAATAATTCACCTATCAATAAATCTAAAAACCGCCGTGTAGAAATCAGCATTGTGCAAGGTAAGCCATTAATCGCTGATCCGATTAGCGTTGAAAAAAGACCAGCTAAAAACTAAAGAGCAGAGCCTTTTAGTTATGAAAAGTAGATGTACACACTTAAAAGTTTATAAAGCAGCGCATTTATAATGCAGTACTTGGAGAGGCCTCATGAAAATATTATATTTGATTTTATTAGTACTTTTTAATGCGGCCTGTAGTAGCCAGGACTCAACACTAGCCTCTGATGAGCAAGGCATAGGGCCGAATGCAGGTGCGACTCCAGGTGCGACTCCAGGTGCGATTCCAGGTGCGATTCCAGGTGCGATTCCAGATGTGGATCTAGATGCGAATGCAAGGCCACCGAATATCGTTTTTATCTATATTGATGATTTAGGGTGGACTGATCTATGGGACAGTGATTTCTACCAAACGCCTAATATTGATGCTTTTCGTAAACAAAGCCTTTCTTTTACTCGAGCGTATACATCACCTTTGTGTGCACCGAGTCGAGCTGCGCTCATGTCTGGTAAGTACGGTGTGACAACAGGAGTCTATAAAGTTGGAGGAGAAAGGAAAAGTTTGCAGACTTATAAACCAAATAATCAATTCGCTTACTCTATGTTGGAGCCTCAAAGCAAAACATCATTATCTACAGATTTTTATACGATAGCTGAATCTTTAAAAACAAAAAACTATCAAACAATTCATCTTGGTAAGTGGCACTTATCTGCTGAAAATGGTCCAGCAAACGAGTCTCCAGAGCAGCAAGGGTTTGATGTAAACTATGGTGGCAACCATCACCATTCTCCTCCAAATAAAGATGAATCACATGGCTTTTTTGCTAATGATCAAGGGAAATTCCCATCACTTCCTAATTTAGGTACTGTAGCACCTAAAGCTTACGTTACGGATCATTTAACTCAACTCGCTATTGATTGGATGGGTAATATAAGAAGTCCTGAAAATCCTTTCTTTATGTATTTTTCACACTTTGCTGTGCATACACCAATACAAGTGACTACAGAATATCAAGATCGAATAAGACAGGAAGCTCAAGCGAAAGGAATCAATTTACATGAGCAGAAATGTGCCCCAGGAGCTGGAGGTTGCTGGGGTCGTGGAACACCGCAATGTGGTACAGGTCAAAAGCATTGTAATTTAAACTATGCAGCCATGTTAAGAAATCTTGATGATAATTTTGGTCGTATCCTTAAATATCTTGAACAAACGCCTGAAAATAGCGCTAAACCTAATGGTGCTAAGCTTATCGATAACACTATTGTTATCTTTTATGCAGATAATGGTGGGTTCGTAACTCAATCTAGTCAAAAACCACTGCGTGGGGCGAAAGGTAACATATACGAAGGGGGGGTACTGGTACCTTTGATGGTACGTTGGGATAATCGGATACAAGCTAATACTGAGAGCGATATTCCTGTTATCAATGTTGATTTCTTTCCGACTTTTAATGCTCTAGCAGGTGTTCAATACGATGCCCAAGCGACATTGTATAACTCTGACGTCAACACATATCGAGATCTAGATGGTGTAGATATAAGCCCTATTTTATTTAATAATTCTTCAAAAGATACGCTAAGAAATCGATATTTGTTTTGGCATTATCCTATGAGCCCGTCAAGGCTTTGGGATAATCATCCTACAAGCGCTATTATTCAAGATAATATGAAACTTATTTATAATTATGGCTTGCGAGAATTTGAACTCTATGATTTACAGGCTGATAGAAATGAGACAACAAACTTGATCAATACCCCAAATCTTGAACCTACAGCAAATCGCTTAGCGGGTGAGTTACGAGATTGGGTGGGTACAAGACTTTTACCTAGAGTAAAGTATTCAGAAAAAGGACGTGTATTACCTCAGCGTGTTCCTGAAAAAGTAAAATGAGGGTGATATCAAAGAGAAAGTCCCTGATACGATAGGGTGCTCCCGTCCTATTTACCTAAGCCAAGATTGTTATATCTTGGCTTTTTTATAGATATCGTTTATTTATAGTAGGTATTTGACTTTCTTGTCTTATAAATCAAACTTTAGTCGCTAAAATACTGTGATTTTCTCTGATTTTTGTTAGAATTAGCCTTTTTATTGATATGGGGAAAAGGCGTTACCTCTTTGTGGTATGTTATACAAAAGCAGAGAGAAACCTTCAAGTCAGGCTGATGAAATTTGTTTTAAAGTTGTATCCAGAGATCACGATTAAAAGTAAATCGGTAAGAATGCGTTGTATTAAGTTGCTTGAGGGTAACTTGCGTACAGTATTACGTAAAGTCGATCCCCATATTGCGGTACAAAAGAGCTGGGATCGTATAACCGTTGTGCTGAAAGGTACAGCCATAGCACAAAAAGATAAAGTGACAGAGCGTTTGCGCTATATCCCAGGGATCCATAGCTTTGCTGAGGTTTTTGAACATGATTTTGTCGATCTTGAGCAAGCTTTTTTGATCACCAAAGATGTTTATCAAGATGCTTTGGTGGATAAAACCTTTTGTGTACGCGTGAAGCGTAAAGGTCAACACAGCTTCTCCTCAACTGACATGGAACGTTATATTGGAGGCGGACTGAACCAGTATACGCAAGCACGAGGTGTTTCACTTTCCTCTCCTGAACTGACCATTAAACTTGAATTGCAAGAAGATAAGCTTTTTATTGTGCATCAAGAACAACGCGGTTTAGGTGGTTTCCCTATTGCATCTCAAGAAGATGTTTTATCGCTGATGTCAGGTGGCTATGATTCAGGCGTTGCAAGCTTTGAGATGATCAGCAAAGGATGTAGAACTCATTACTGCTTCTTTAACCTAGGCGGTCCAGCTCATGAAACAGGCGTCAAACAAGCGGCTTATTATTTATGGCAAAAGTATGGAGAGTCACATAAAGTCCGCTTTATTTCCGTCCCCTTTGAACCTGTAGTAGAAGAAATTTTAGAGCGCATCGATCAAGGCATGATGGGTGTTGTGCTCAAGCGTATGATGATACGTATTGCATCTGAAATTGCGGATAGATTTCAAATCCAAGGTTTAGTGACAGGCGAAAGTTTAGGACAAGTTTCCAGTCAAACCCTGACCAATTTGAATGTGATTGACAGGGCAACGTCTAATCTTATTTTAAGACCTCTTGTTGCGACCGATAAACAAGTTATTATTGATAAAGCTAAAGAAATAGGTACGGCACAATTTGCTGACACCATGCCAGAATACTGTGGAGTGATTTCACAAAAGCCTACAATTAAAGCGGTTCTTAGTCGCGTCGAAGAGGAAGAGCAAAAGTTTTCAGAAGACTTAATTGAGCGCGTGTTAGCGCAAACAGTGATGCAAGACATCCGTGAGATAGCAGATGAAGCGGATAAAAAAGTAGGTGAAGCAGTTGCTGTAAGCCAATTAGAAGCTGAAAACATGGTTGTACTTGATATCCGCGCTCCAGAAGAGCATGAAAGCCGGCCTTTACAGTTAGATGACTTAGACGTGAAGCATGTACCTTTTTATAAACTAAGACGTTACTTCTCTTCAGTCGACCATTCAAGGCAATATGCTTTATATTGTGATCGAGGTGTGATGAGCCAGCTACAAGCCTTGTATCTTCAAGAACAAGGCCATACGAATGTTAAAGTGCTACATTTGCCCTAGTGCGATACTTGAGTGCGATGTAGAGTATAAATTTTTAGAGAACAAAGGAACCCCCATATTATGCCTTCATTTGATATTGTTTCTGAAATTGATAATGTCGAGTTACGACATGCAGTTGAAAATGCAACAAGAGAACTTGCTACACGCTTTGATTTTAGAGGTGTAGAAGCGAGTTTTGAATTTGAAAATGATCAGGTAAAGATAAAAGCAGAAGCTGATTTCCAGTGTAAGCAGATGGTCGATATTCTAAGAAATAACTTAGTAAAACGCCAAGTGGATACCGCCGCGATGGAGCTTGATGAAAATGCTTTGCATAGTGGTAAAACATTCACGTTAAACTGTACCTTTAAGCAAGGTATTGATCAGCCTCTCGCGAAGAAAATTGTGAAGACCATCAAAGAAGCCAAGTGTAAGGTGCAAGCTGCAATTCAAGGTGATCAAGTTCGTGTAACAGGGAAAAAACGTGATGATTTACAAAATACGATCGCTTTATTGAAAGAGGCTGACCTAGGCCAGCCTTTGCAGTTTAATAACTTCAGAGATTAATCAGCTTATTATCTCACCTATTGAAGAAAGTGGATATTTATACAATATCCGCTTTTTTTTCATGAGACACCTTAGGATCAGGTTGTTTCATGATTACAAGAATCAATCCCGCAACTGGAATCCCTAAAATAGCTGTACCAAAAAAGAATATGGGGTAACCAAAGTGTTCCACAAACAATCCTGAAAAGCCTGCAATAAACTTAGGTAGCAGCACGACAAGAGAAGATAAAAGTGCATACTGTGTTGCTGAGTAACCCGCATTGGTTAAGCTGGATAAATAGGCAACAAATGCTGAAGTTGCTAAACCAGCACTGAGGTTATCAATGGAAATCACAACAGTGAGCAAAAGAGTGTTATGACCTGCGTAGTACTGCACAATAAAAAGTAAATTGGTAGCAGCGACTAAAACTGCGCCCAGTAGTAATGTGCGCAAAGTACCAAATTTTGCCAGTACAACACCCCCAATGAGTGCACCTGTGATGGTCATGATCACGCCATAAAATTTACTGATGGTTGCAATTTCATGTTCAAGAAATCCCATATCGACATAGAAGACATTGGCCATAACACCCATCACAATATCAGCGATACGATAGCATGCAATAAGACTTAATATAATGAAAGCTGATGTACCAAAGCGAATGAAAAAATCTTGGAAAGGCGCAATAAAAGATTCATGTGCCCAAGTTAGAAAGCGGGCAATAGGTTGAGGAAAGTACAAGCTCAAACGCTCTAGACGATCTTGTGTTGCTTGCTTATCTTTAGAAAGATCGACTTCAGGTTCTGTAGCGAAAAAAGTCGTGATCAAACCTATTATCATCAATAAAGACATCACAAAATAAGTATTTTGCCAAGCTTCAAGTTGATAGACTCCCTCCGTTTGGTAGGTCGATGCAATGAGCAGTGATCCAGCACCAGAAACAATCATGGCTAAACGATATCCCATAATATAGGTTGCAGCCAAGGCAGCCTGCATCGACTCAGGAGCAGATTCTATACGAAAAGCATCAATAACAATATCTTGTGTTGCAGATGCAAATGCGATCACGATAGCACATAAAACGAGATAACTCAGATGATCGATAGGATCACTTTGCGACATATTAAATGTGGCAAGAATTAAAAGTAATTGGGCAACCAAGAGCCAACTGCGCCGGCGGCCAAAATATCGGGTTAACAGAGGAAGTTTGATTCTATCGACTAAAGGCGCCCATATCCATTTAAAACCATAAATAATGGTAATCCAACTTAAAAAACCAATGGTTGCGCGTTCTATTCCTGCTTTACGTAACCAAAACGAAAGCGTAGAAAAAATAAGTAGATAAGGTAAACCAGATGAAAAACCAAGAAAAAATAAAATAAGCACTCTTTTATGTAAGTAAATTGAAAGAGCCCCTATTTTTTGTCGTAATATTTTAAGTTGTGAAGCTTGATGGTTGGACATATTTTCTCATATTCCTTATTGAGTAAGCATGCGCTGCATAATCACTTTGATCAGATGAAATCTCATCGCTCTGGGAATCAATATCATAGGTAAACCTAGTAATTTGGCCAGCCATCCTGTGCGTCGTACTCTATATTTTCCCAGACTATATAAAGCGTCTTGCGCTACATTCTCAACTTGAGCAGAAAAATGCATTTTCATCCGAGCGCGCCGAGCAAAACCTGTTGCGACAGGTCCTGGAGCACAAGCGCAAACGTCAACACCGTAAGGCTTGAGCTCTGTGTGTAGTCCTTCAGCAAGTGAGAGTATATAAGCCTTAGTCGCGGCATAATTGGTGAAGTAGGGAACGCCTTGAAAACCTACAAGAGAACTAAACAGCATGATACCTCCACGCTTTTGCTGTTTAAATCTTTGTCCAAAATGATGTGCTAAATGTGCAGAAGCAACGCAGTTTACAGCAATCATGTTGAGCTCTTCATCAAGTGTACTTTCTACAAACTCCCCTGAGTTACCAAAGCCTGCTGAAGTAACTAGTAAACCGACATCTAACTTTTGAGTTTGTTCAATAATTTTTTGATTATTAGTATAATCTGAGACATCTTCAGCCATAATTTTGACTTGTATGTTGGATGTGAACGAGTCTGCCAGCTCTTGTAAAAGTTGCTCACGTCTTGCAACTAGGATTAAATTAAATTGTTGTTCTGCTAGTAAAATAGCAATAGCTTTGCCTATGCCCTCTGATGCGCCTGTAACCACAGCCCAAGATCCATATTGTTCTTTGAATGATGTCATAAATAGTGGTGCGATTCCTTCTTTTTAAACAGTACACATTAAACAGTACACATTCAGTAAAGGTTGAAGTATATAGCATGCATTGAAACTTTATCACATAAAATAATGATTCGAAACTGATAAAATAAAGAAAGTACAGTATAATAGTGAATCGAAAGAGGTGCATATTTATTGTGTCTTTTTCGATAGTGTATTCAACTTTTTTTGATTTCAACGAGGTGTTGATGTCCGTTAAAAAAACGATTTATAGTAAGTTAAAAGCAGCATTAGAGCCGATTTATCTCGATGTTGTCAATGAAAGCCATATGCATAGAGGTCCTGCAACTGAATCACATTTCAAAGTGATTATTGTGAGTGAACATTTTGTTGGGCAGCGTCTGCTTTTAAGACATAGACTTATAAACGAGTTGCTCAAGTTTGAATTAGCAGAACAAATACATGCACTCGCGTTACACACTTATACTGAAGAGGAGTGGCAAAAGCAGCAGGCTATACCAAGCTCTCCAGCATGTAGTAAAAAATAAATCAAAAACTTGTAACCGAAGACGATTTTTTTGTTCTTTAATTATTGATAGGTGCATTGTAATTGAGCGTTTGTATTTGAAGCGTTTTGGAATAAGAAAAAGATTGAGTTTTTAGTGAGCGAATTTGTGTACGCGAAAAATATGCAAAAAGAGATTCTCTGAATCCTTTTTTCATAGCGGGCTATTACAAATTCATGTAGAATGCTTACCTTGTTTTTTTGCCTTGCAAAAAAATGGCTCATGTACTGTTTTTGCTTTTAAAAGTGACTTTCTGCAAAATCAAGTCGGGTCCATTTCGAAGCGGGTATTAGGTATAGCGTAAAATCCTTTAGATAGAACGTAGTGTTTGAATATGATTACCATAAAAAAAGGTTTAAACTTACCCATTCAAGGTAAGCCAGAGCAGAGTATTGATACACACTCTAAAAAAGTGAAGCAGGTTGCCATTCTTGGTGAAGACTACGTCGGCATGAGACCTTCGATGAAGGTGAAAGTGGGCGATACAGTTAAACAGGGGCAGGTGCTTTTTGAAGATAAAAAAACGCCAGGTGTAATTTATACAGCTCCTGAAAGTGGCACCATTTCAGCAATTAACCGCGGTGAAAAGCGTGTGCTTCAGTCCGTTGTGATTGATGTGAAAGGTCAAGAGCGTGTTAAATTTAAGTCTTATAACAGTGCAGCTCTTGCTCAACTCTCTTCTCAAGAAGTCCGTGACAACCTCGTTAACTCAGGTGTTTGGACAACATTAAGAACTCGACCCTACAGCAAAATACCAGCAATTGATTCAAGTCCTGCTGGTATTTTTGTAAATGCTATGGATACGAATCCACTTGCAGCGGATCCAAGTATTGTGATCGCCAAAGAGCAACAAGCTTTTCAAGACGGTTTGACGGTGCTTTCCCGCATTAATGAAGATGCCAAATTATTTTTATGTAAAGCACCTCAAGATGATATCCCGACTATTGATCAGTTCCGAGTTGAGGAGTTCCGTGGTCTTCATCCTGCAGGCTTGTCAGGTACGCACATTCATTTTTTGATGCCAGCATCTCTTGAGCGTGTTGTGTGGACGATTAACTATCAAGATGTGATAGCTATAGGTCATTTATTTAAAACAGGTACCTTGTATACGAAGCGCGTTATTTCTTTAGCGGGTCCTCACGTTAAGCAGCCACGATTGCTCAACACAAGTATTGGTGCAAAAATATCCGATATCATTGAAGAGCAGCTCATTGATGCGGAACATCGTGTTATCTCTGGTTCCATACTTAACGGAACGCATGCAAAAGGTCCTCATGATTTCTTAGGGCGCTATCACTTGCAAGTGAGTGTCATTGAAGAAGATGCTAAAAAAGAACTTTTAGGTTGGCTTTCTCCAGGAGCTAGAAGTTACTCAGCAACTCGAGCGTTCTTAGGACATTTAAATCCACTTAAAACCTTTAATTTAACATCAAGTACAAAAGGTTCTAGTCGTTCTATGGTGCCTATTGGCGTTTATGATCGCGTTATGCCTTTAGATATTCTACCTACACTACTTTTAAGAGATTTGATTTCTCGTGATACAGATAGTGCACAACGTATGGGTTGTTTAGAGTTAGATGAAGAGGATCTCGCTTTATGTACGTTCACTTGCCCAGGTAAATACGATCATGGTATGCATCTGCGTGCGTGTTTAGATGTTATCGAGAGGGAAGGTTAATGAGTTTATTAAGTTTTATTGAGAGGATTGAGCCTCTTTTTGAGAAAGGCGGTAAGTACGAAAAGTTTTATGCTTTATACGAAGCCATCGCCACGGTTTTCTACACACCTGGTAAAGTGAACAAGGGTCAAATTCATGTTCGTGATAGTATCGATCTAAAGCGAATCATGATTTTCGTTTGGTTATGTACTTTTCCAGCGATGTTCTTTGGGATGTACAATATTGGTTTACAAGTTCAGATGGCTATGGGCCAAGGTTTCGGCTTGCCTAATCTCTGGCAGGTAGACTTATTCCATAGTTTTGGCAGTACACTGGATGCAAGTTCTGGTATAGGTACTTTGATGCTTTACGGTGCCTGCTTTTATATGCCTATTTACCTGACTGTTTTTGCTGTAGGCGCTTTCTGGGAAATTTTATTTGCTTCGGTTCGTGGCCATGAAATCAACGAAGGTTTCTTTGTAAGCTCAGTCTTATTTGCACTATCGCTACCTCCAACATTACCGCTTTGGATGGCTTCTTTAGGTATTACATTTGGTATCGTTTTAGCAAAAGAAATTTTTGGTGGAACAGGGCGTAATTTCCTTAACCCTGCGCTTTCGGGTCGTGCGTTTTTATACTTTGCTTACCCTTTAAGTATGTCGGGAACCAGTACATGGATGGCTGCAGATGGTTATACAGGTGCAACAATGCTTGGTCAAGCTGCGGCAGGCGAAATTGAGTATACTCTCAATGATGGCTTTTGGGATGCTTTTTATGGTTTTATTCCAGGGTCTATGGGGGAAACCTCTACAGTTGCTGTCTTACTTGGTGGCTTTATGCTTGCCTACTGTCGTATTGCTTCGTGGCGCATTATCTTAGGTGTATTTTTGGGCATGGTGGCTACATCAACACTATTGAATGTCATAGGTAGTGACACCAATCCTATGTTTGCTATGCCTTGGTATTGGCATCTTGTGATCGGTAGTTTTGCTTTTGGTATGGTGTTTATGGCAACAGATCCAGTATCGGCTGCATTCACTAACCCATCTCGCTGGATGTTCGGTTTTTTAGTAGGTGCTATGACAGTGTTTATTCGAGTTATTAACCCAGCTTTCCCAGAAGGTGTGATGCTTGCAATCTTACTTGCTAACTTATTCTCACCTATTTTTGATTATTTAGTTGCATCAGCAAACGTGAAGCGGAGGCTTGCTCGAAATGTCTAATAAGAATGATACAGTAGGTAGAACAATTCTCGTTGTTGTCGCCTTGTGTTTTGTTTGTGCTGTGATCGTATCTGTTACGGCAACGGTTTTAAAGTCAACGCAGCTGGCTAATATCAAGCTGGATACACAAAAATATATTTTGCAGGCCGCGGGCTTTGATACAGATACGCAAGATGGCAAGCAAAATGCCGCAACTATGTCTAAGCAAGAAGTGTTTGAAGCATATAGCCGTTATATTGAAGCAAAAGTGGTGACGCTTGCTTCAGGTGAATATAACGAGAGCATTGATCCAAACACTTTTGATCAGGTTAAAGCTGCGCGTGAGAAGGACACTTCGTTTGTTCCTGAGCAGCCAAATTCTGCAAAAATTAAACGTGCTGAAAAAGATGCGCTCATCTATCTCGTTAAAAATGATGAAGGTGGCGTGGAAAGCGTTATCTTTCCTATTCGAGGCAATGGACTTTGGTCTGTGATGTATGCCTTTGTTGCTTTGGATACGGATCTCAATACATTGAAGTCGCTTGTATATTACAAGCAAGGAGAGACAGCAGGCTTGGGTGCTGAAGTAGCTAATCCTAATTGGCAAGCACTCTGGAAAGGTAAAAAGATTTACGATGAAGCTGATAACGTAGTTTTACAAGTCACTAAATCTCCTGAGATAGCTGCGGGTGATTATGGTGTAGATGCTTTATCGGGTGCAACATTAACCGGTAATGGTGTAACAGCAAGCTTTGTCTTCTGGTTTGGCCATGAAGGTTACAAACCCTATATCTTCGCTCGTCGTCAAGAAGGATTATAGTTATGGCTCAAAAAGAATCAATTAGAGAAATTTTAACCAATCCAGTGATCAGCAATAACCCTATTGCATTACAAGTTTTAGGTGTGTGTTCGGCTTTGGCTGTAACCACTCGAATGGATATGGCTTTGGTGATGTCTGTTGCTTTAATGGCGGTAACATCCTTGTCTAACTTATTTATCTCGCTCATGCGAAATCACATCCCTAACAGTGTACGTATTATTGTACAAATGACGGTGATTGCTTCGCTTGTGATCATGGTCGATCTCGTTTTGCGTGCCTATGCTTATGAGCTGTCTAAATCACTCGCTTTGTTTGTAGCGCTTATTATTACCAACTGTATTGTGATGGGGCGCGCAGAAGCTTTTGCGATGAAAAACCCGCCTTTTATGAGCTTTATCGATGGTATAGGTAATGGCTTAGGATATAGTTTTGTTTTGATTTTTGTAGCGTTTTTCCGTGAGCTTTTTGGTGCGGGTAAACTTTTAGGTTATGAAATTTTCAGCCAAGATTGGTATGTCTCTAATGGGATGTTTGTACTTTCACCGAGTGCATTTTTTATCATTGGGCTTCTAATTTGGGTTATTCGTGAATATGACCGTTCACAAGTGGAGGCTAAATAAGATGGAGCATTATCTTAATATTTTCATTAAAGCGGTATTCATTGAAAATCTAGCTTTAATTTTTTTCTTCGGAATGTGTACATTCTTAGCTGTATCTAAAAAAGTGGAAACTTCTTTTGGTTTAGGGGTCGCCGTGGTCGTGGTTTTAACCATTGCAGTACCTATAAATCAGTTGATCTATTCTTCATTTTTGGCACCAGGCGCGCTATCTTGGGCAGGTTATCCTGACGTCGATCTTGATTTCTTGAAGCTTGTAACCTTCATTGGCGTGATTGCAGCATTGGTACAAATTTTAGAGATGACCTTAGATAAATTCTTTCCACCACTTTATAATGCACTGGGTATCTTCTTACCTCTGATTACAGTGAATTGTGCAATTTTTGGTGGTGTAACAACCATGGCTCTTAATAATTTGACGTTCTCTGAAAGTGTTGTGTATGGGCTTGGCTCGGGTGTGGGCTGGGCTTTAGCCATTACTTTATTGGCGGGTATTCGCACTAAAATGAAGTATTCAGATGTGCCTGATGGTTTAAGAGGTCTAGGCATCACTTTTATTACAGTTGGACTTATGTCGCTGGGCTTTCAATCGTTCAACGGTGTGTCACTATAATGTATTTTAATGATTTAGAGGTATAAAAGGATAGTTTATGGAAATTGTTCTAGGCGTAGGCATGTTTACATCCGTTGTCCTAATTCTTGTATTAGTTATTCTGTTTGCTAAGTCTAAATTAGTCAGCAGTGGTGACGTCACGATCTCTATTAATGGTGATCCTGAAAAAGCAATTACGACTTCAGCAGGCGATAAACTATTAGGTGCTTTGTCAAACAGTGGTATTTTTGTATCAAGTGCTTGTGGTGGCGGTGGCTCTTGTGGTCAGTGTCGTGTGAATGTGATGTCAGGTGGCGGGGATATTCTTCCAACTGAGTTAGATCACATTACAAAGCGTGAAGCAAAAGAAGGTTGTCGCTTATCATGTCAGGTTAATGTAAAACAGGACATGGACATTGAGCTCGATGAAGAAATCTTCGGCGTGAAGCAGTGGGAATGTGAAGTTATTTCTAATGATAACAAAGCAACCTTCATCAAAGAGTTGGCATTGGCTATACCTAAAGGTGAGTCGGTACCTTTTAAAGCAGGTGGTTACATCCAGATTGAAGCACCTGAGCATCATGTGAAGTATAAAGACTTTGATATTCCACAAGAGTATCGCTCAGATTGGGAACACTTTGGTTTCTTTAACATTGAGTCAAAAGTAGAAGAGCCTACTATTCGAGCTTACTCTATGGCGAATTACCCAGAGGAAGAAGGCGTAATCATGTTAAACGTGCGTATTGCTACGCCACCACCACGTGATTTATCTTTACCTGCAGGTAAAATGTCGTCTTTCATTTGGAGCTTGAAAAAAGGTGATAAAGTCACAATTTCAGGTCCATTTGGTGAGTTCTTTGCAAAAGATACGGATGCAGAAATGGTCTTTGTTGGCGGTGGTGCAGGTATGGCTCCAATGCGTTCACATATTTTCGATCAGTTAGGTCGCCTTAAAACAAAGCGTAAAATGTCTTTTTGGTATGGTGCACGTTCTAAGCGTGAAATTTTCTATGAAGACGACTTTAATACACTTGCTAAAGAGAACAAAAACTTTGAATGGCATGTTGCATTGTCTGATCCGATTGCTGAAGACAAATGGAAGGGCTATACAGGATTTATTCACAACGTACTTTATGAAAACTATTTGAAAGATCATGATGCGCCAGAAGATTGTGAATTCTACATGTGTGGACCACCTATGATGAATGCTGCGGTGATCAATATGCTTAAAGATTTAGGTGTTGAAGATGATAACATTCTCTTGGATGACTTTGGCGGCTAATTGATGTTCAGTGTAACAAAGCAATATTTGCATTGGCTAACCCTTTTAGGGTTAGCCTTTTTCGCATGGGGTTGTTCCTCTCCTGAGAAGGTGATTTCATTTTCAGGCTCAACGATGGGAACAACATATCATATTAAAGCGCTTTTCCCTAAAGCACAGCAGCCTAACTCCATTGCTTTACAAAAGCGTGTTCACGATGCGCTAGAGCTAGTGAATGATCAGATGTCGACGTATCGTCCTGACTCAGAACTCTCACGTTTTAATCAAATGGATAAAGGCGTGATGCATATGTCTGATGATACATCTTTTGTTGTGAAAGAGGCTT
This sequence comes from Shewanellaceae bacterium UBA2521, assembly GCA_002341165.1. Classification (GTDB taxonomy): domain Bacteria; phylum Pseudomonadota; class Gammaproteobacteria; order Enterobacterales; family Shewanellaceae; genus UBA2521. Next base: position 16,899 of record DDNL01000082.1, on the reverse strand, counting down.
TAAGGTTACACAAGTTAACGCACGGAAGTTTGGATATAAGTGTTGGACCTCTGGTCAATTTGTGGGGCTTTGGGCCAGATCAGAAACCATTGCATCAGCCCTCTACTGAGATCATAGAGCGGACTAAGGCTAAAACGGGTTTGCATCAGCTGGTGCTGCGTGGTCATGACTTTGAAAAAAGAGATGCTGACCTTTATTTAGATTTATCTTCTATTGCAAAAGGTTTTGGCGTTGACAAAATTGCCGAGTTGCTTGATAGCGTAGGTGCTTCGAGCTACATGGTTGAAATCGGTGGTGAAACTAAAACAAAAGGTATGAAACCTGAGCAACAACCTTGGCGCATAGCGATTGAGCAACCTCTCGATGACAGGCGCGACGTTGCATTGATTATAGAGCCAGGTGACCAAGCGGTTGCAACTTCAGGTGACTATCGCAATTTTTATGAAGAAAAAGGTTTGCGCGTTTCTCATATCCTTGATCCTACAACAGGTTATCCTATTGCGCATTACTTAGCTTCGGTGACTGTGTTGCATTCAAGTTGTATGACAGCAGATGCTCTAGCGACTGCGATGATTGTCATGGGTGTTGAAAAAGCGTTAAAGTTAGCCAATGCACAGCACTTTGCTGTGATGTTGATTGAAAAGAAGCAGGGAAAGTTTAAAACTTATTATAGTGATGAGTTTAGAAAGCTTATTAAATCTTAATTGAATAGGTATGTAATGAGTACTTTTATTTTTACATTCGCCATCATGTTGATCATGGCTGTTGCTATGGCTGTTGGCCTGATTATCAAAAATAAATCTATAGAAGGTAGTTGTGGCGGTATCGCTAATTTAGGTTTGAAAAAAGTATGTGAGTGTGAAAACCCATGTGATAAGAAAAAAGCAAAATTAGAAGCAGAAAAGCAAAAGGCTATGCTTAATGAAAACCGTATCATTTAAGTCTCCAATGGCCATTTTAGCCTTGTATAAGTCATAGCTTTAAGCATAATCGTTTATTCTGTGCTAAGTTTTATGTGAGTCAAACAGGTAAAACAACAGGGGATATGATTATGGATATTGCTATGTTAAAGGCGTTTTTTGGTTGGGCTGCAGTGGTCAACTTTAGTATTATGGTGCTGTGGGCTTTGCTTCTTTTCGGCTTTTCTCAATCGTTTTTTGGTTTTTTTTCTAAGCTGTTAAAAGGATCGACAGAACTCAGCGCAGATACATTCGCTCACATTAATTTGCAAGCGATGGCTCTGTATGAGATCTTTTGGTACGTATTTAGTTTAGTGCCTTGGATTGTGCTCAGCTTTTGTGTGTAATTAAGAGAAGAGACGCGTGATAGGTTCCCATAAAATGAGTGGCCATGTCACGCCGATCATCACAAAGGTTACAAAAATAGCTGAAGACGCGATATCTTTAGCTCTTCCGCTAAGCTCATGATGTTCACTCCCAATTCTATCTACAACAGCTTCTATGGCTGAGTTCAATAACTCAACAATCAGTAATAAAAACACTGTACTGATCAAGAACGCTTTCTCTATAGCACTGATATCAATCCACAATATAAAAGGTAAAGCTAGAGTAAGCATCAGTAGCTCTTGTCTAAATGCAGCTTCGAATTTGAACGCAGCTTTTAATCCTTGCCAGCTATATTGAGTTGCTTTTAGGATACGATAAAGTCCAGTGTGGTTAGGTTTCATAAAAAATAAACTGTAAATTAAAAGCATTATTATCTATAAATAAAAGAAAACAATCAAGTTCAGGAAATAATGATCGTTTATAACCGATTTACAATTAGCACCATAGTCTGTATTTATTATATAATGCTGTTCATGAAAGATGTTATATAAGTTGTAGAAGGGTTGAAATAAGGTATGGCAGAAATAAGGCAGATACTTTTAGATATTGAATCAGAATTGAAAGCTTTAAAGCTGTGGCAAGAGGAAGAAATTGATCCGCAACTTCTGCGTAGTGCGGAACCGTTTTGCTGCGATACTTTAAACTTTGAACAGTGGTTGCAATTTATTCTCATACCTAAGATGCATGCGTTATTAACACAACAACAGCCTCTACCTAAGAAAGCGCTCATTGCTCCTATGGCTGAACATGTGTGGCAGAATCAATTAGATAAAAAACTTTTAATTGAATTACTTCGATCCTTTGATGCCTCCTTAAGCGAAGTCTAACTCAGTTATGTTGTTAGATGTCCTCTATGAAGATGAAGCACTGATTGCAGTGCATAAACCAGCAGGGCTGCTCGTGCATCGTAGTGCTTTAGCCCGCAGAGAAACTCTTTTTGCTATGCAACTTGTACGCGATCAAATAGGACAGCATGTTTATCCTGTACACCGTTTAGACCGACCTACATCGGGAGTACTGCTTTTTGCTAAGTCATCTGTTGTGGCGCATCTTCTATGCCAGCAGTTCCAAAACCAGCAGGTTGATAAGGTTTATTATGCTATTGTACGGGGCTACCTCACACAAACTGATACTTTAGATTATCCTTTACAAGAAGAGCTCGATAAGATTGCCGATAAGCAAGCAAAGATAGATAAAGCTGCGCAAGAGGCGATTACTTTTTACCAAGGGTGTGCTCAAGTGGAACTTCCTTTTGCTGTGGGTCGTTATCCTACAACACGGTATTCTCTTGTAAGGTTAGAGCCTAAAACAGGAAGAAAACATCAGCTAAGGCGTCATTTGGCACACTTAAGGCATCCTATTGTGGGAGATACAACGCATGGTGACGGCAAGCATAACCGATTTTTTAGAGAGCAATTTGAGAGTTCAAGACTTTTATTGATTGCAAAATCAATCTCTTTCATGCATCCTCTTGAAAAAAAGCAGCAGGTCATTCAAACTGAGTTTGATGAGACCTTCATTCAATTAGCTGCTCAATTTAATTGGCACTTACCCAGCTCAAAGTGAGACAAGCGTATGACTGAATATAAAATTCACATTGTTTTCGGCACTGTGCATGGCAATGCAGAGCGTTCAGCTTATGCTGTAGAGGAAGAATTAACCGAGCAAGGTTATGAAGTAGAAGTTTATGAAGATGCTTTAGATCTCCCTTTAGGTGAATTATCAAAAAATGATGCACTATTAGTGGTTATTTCCACAACTGGTGAAGGTGAATTACCAGATACCATTGTACCTTTGTATACCAAGCTCAATGAGACCATGCCTTCACTCGAAGACTTATCTTATGGTATTATTGCTCTAGGTGATTCGAGTTATCCGCATTTTTGCCGAGCTGGCGTTTTATTTGATGATTTGATGCAGCAACTGCAAGCACAAGTGGTATTACCTATGCATAAAATTGATGCGGCAGAGCACTTTGATGCTGAGCCTGAAGCTTGCTCGTGGAGCAAGCTGTGGGTCGAGCAGCTCGTGAGCCTTTGATATGCATCTGAGCTATTTAACATTAAATAGTATGATATCGATTTACATGAACTAGAAAGTAGAAAAATGGCATTAGAACATCAAAAACATCCAAGTATTGTAGCCGATGTAGGCGGTACCCATATTCGTTTTGCTGTTGCATTTCACACACCACAGCATGTTGAACTTAAACACTGGAAAAAGCTACCAAGCAAAGATTATAGCGTATTTGCTGATGCAGTATGTGCTTACCAAGCTTATCTTATTGATCAAGGTATCACGCCACCAAAGTTTGCTTGTTTCGCTGTAGCAGGTCCTGTTTCTGTTGATCAACAAGTGCAGCTCACCAATTTACCTTGGCTGCTTTGTGCTCAAAATTTGCAGCAACAAACAGGTTTAGAGTGTGTGAAGTTGATCAATGATTTTGAAGCTTTTGCTTACGCTCTTGCTTTATTAAAGCCCGATCAGCTTGCTTGTATTAAATCAGGTCATGCTGATCAAAACACACCTATTTCTGCTGTGGGTCCTGGAACAGGTTTAGGTTTTGCTTTGTATGCACCTCAATCTCAAGCTGTGATTCCTTGTGAAGGAGGGCATCAGGCTTTAGCTGCTTATGATCCGCTGCAAGCGCGTATTCTTGCATCCATGCAACAAGAGCTAGATTTTGTCTCGATTGAGCATGTGTTATCAGGTACAGGTTTGTCTTATTTGTATCAGCATTGGCTTAAAGTAGAAGGCAAGCCGAGCACTTCGGTTAAAACACCTTATGAAATCAGCGAAGCAGGTTTGGCGGGACATCCAGACTGCATGAAAGTGATGCAAATTTTTTGTCATTGGCTTGCAGGTGTTGCAGCCGATACGGTTTTGGTGCAAGGTGCTCGCTCTCTCGTGTTTTCAGGTGGTGTGTTACCACAGTGGCTCGATTTTATTCAAGCAGAATGTCAATTTGCCGAAGCTTTCACACAACGAAAACCTATGTTTAATTATTTACAACAAGTGCCGGTTTATATTTGTATGGAAGATAAAGCTGCGCTTATGGGTGCTGCACAAGCTTTTTCTGCCGAATAAATTTTTTAAAAGGGCTTGTTAAAACAAGAAGTTCATGTAGAATGGAGTAACTCTTCTAGAGTAGAAAACCGTGCTTTTTTAAGCGCGGTTTTTTTATATCTATAAATCGATTGTTTTTTTCCCTTATTTTGTTGTTGTTTTATGCTTCTTTTTAGCTGTTGATTCAGTATTTTTGTTTTTTGATATGACTTTTATGTGTATGAGCCTTTGCTCATAGTGTTAATGTGGAGAGAAAGAGAGTTCAAGAGGTTTATTGTTTTATTGAATTCATTATCAAGGAGTCATCATGACACACAATACACCAGATCAAACTAAACATAAAAAGTACCCACTACCTCACCCTCGTAACGTATTGCAAAAAGATGTGCTGCGTATTGCAGACGGCTTTAATCAGATTGATAGCGATATCCATGATTTAGAGCAGCATAAAGTCAATAGTGCCTGGACGGAACTTGATTTATCCGACAGCTCAGTTTATGACGTTGATAAGTTTTATCCTGTTATGATCAGACAAGGATCTAGCCGAGGTACCGGTTATTTTGAAATCAACCAAGGTCATCTTGGCCAATGGAGGTATGGTATAGGTAAGAACACTGCGGATCCAAAGCAATATGAAGGGGCTCTGCAAGCTAAGTTTGCACTACAAAGTTCTGGGTGGGGTATCTCTCCTGAGTATTTTGCGCCTTTATCCATAGTACAAAAGGGTCGCTGTTATCTTTTAGGCGACTATCAGTATGATCGCCAATCCGATTTATGTGTGTTTTGGCTGCGTGGCCAATATGTGTATCAAGTGCGGAGCTCGATTTATCCATTAAAGGCTCTACCTGCTGCTACAGAGCATGAAAAAAGAGATAGACACCCTATCAGCGAAGGTGAGATTAAAGCTTTTCCTCATGGTGTGACTTCTGTCCACAAAGATACGCAGTATAATCTGTCTTTTGCTGCAATCACGCAAGTGAATCATGAAAAAGTTCAGCCATGCTATCTTGATGCGTTACAAATTAAAACCGATAAAGAAAAATTAGATGCAGCCTTACAAAATTGTTTAACGAAAGATACAGCATTAAAAGGTAACGTCGAGCTCGATGGAACCTTGAGAACAAGAGCTCTTTATGTAGGGCATTATGGTGAGGATGATTGCCGTACTTTTTGGGAAGCGTCAGATAAAGGTTTACAACTTGCAACCACAGCAACATATGTATATCAGTTAGACGCTCAGTCAGGCGTGATCGATTATCAACATTGTCCTACGCTTAACGGCAAAAAGCTGGCGACAGAAGAGCAAACACAGCAGTTAGTGGAGACGCGTCTCTCTCTACTTGAGGTCGGCCGTGAAGTTGATGTATTAGCAGAATCGAAAAAAGAAGCGTACCAAAACACGATTCTTTTTAATCCCACACCAGTCACTCACTCAGGGCTATTGTTCTCTACACGTTATCCGATCACGGAAAAAGAACCTGAACTCGTGCTTTTTACCATACCAAAAGCTGTTCATGATCCGCAGCATCCTTATACGATTAAAATGCAAGCAGGTCATTCAGCGATTAACTTCAATGTCTATAAAGGTGCAGTCGCAGCAGCAAATCGAATCTTGAATTTTGTGAATGCAGGATCGGCAACGGTACCTCTAGAGCAATTTACTGAAGGTGATATTTTGATTTTTACGATTTTGGATATGGATGGACACGAAGAGTTCGCCGAACTTAAAGTGTTTGGCTCAACCGCAAAACCCCAAATGTATTTGCGAGGCATCGCTTTGGGATAAAGTGTTGAGAGAGCCTTTAACTTGCTTGCACAAAAAGCGCATTGGAAAGAGTGCGCTTTTTTTGTGATCGCTAATACGCATCTGATCCACTATCATGGAGTGTGCATCATCAAAATGAAAGAAGGACTAAGCAGATGACTCAAGGACAGATGATCAAATATCAAGTACAACCACAAAGCGTGCAATTAGGTGGCATGCCCATTTTACGCTTACTGCCTTTTGCGGGACAAACGACCATAGGGCCTTGGATCTTTTTTGATCATTTCGGCCCTAAGCAATTTTCTATGCATCAAGGTGTTGATGTGCCACCTCATCCTCATGTGAACCTAGCGACCGTCACTTATTTGTTTGAAGGTGAAATACTGCATCGAGATTCTTTGGGCTCCAAAGAGACAATCACAGCAGGAGCTATCAATCTGATGGTTGCAGGACGCGGCATTGCGCATTCGGAAAGAACGCCCGCAAAATTGCGCCAGCAAACGCACTCTGTGCATGGCATTCAACTTTGGCAAGCTTTGCCTGATCACATTGAAGAGTGCGATCCTGCTTTTTATCATTATCCTGCGCAGGATCTACCTCAGTTTCATGAAGGGCAGGTTGAAGTGGAACTGTTGATGGGTCAGGCTTACGGACATACTTCTCCTGTGATCACCTTTTGCGATACCTTATACATGAAACTGAAACTACCTGCGCAAGCTGATATATCTTTGCCTCAACAAGAAGAACTGGCTTTGTACGTACTCGAAGGCGAAGTTTGTGTAGATGGACAAAAAGTGCAGCCCAAGCAGCTGATTATTTTACAAGAGCAAGCCAAGGTGAAGGTGCAAGCAAACACTTTTGCAAAACTATTGGTTTTAGGTGGTGCCAAAATGCCGCCTCGATTTATGGCTTGGAATTTTGTAGCAAGTCAGAAAGCGCGTTTAGACCAGGCTCTTGACGATTGGCAGCAAGGTAAGTTTGCGCCTGTTATCGATGATCCTGATACGCTAGTTTGAATTTTATCTATCTGAAGCCTGATCAAAAAAGCCTTCTTTAAAAAAGGCTTTTGCAGAAAGCTTGATGATGTTGAACAGTTCAAGCTGGTGGTGTGTATTGTTTATTCAGACAAAGGTGTATTGAAATCAGGGCTGAGTTCATAATCACTTTTTATCTGAACCACACGATCCTTTTCAAACTCAACGATGAGCTTTTTTTGCGTGATTTCATCACTTTTCCCAGATTTAAGATGATAGATGTAATAGGCATATTTATCGTCGAAGCTATCTCTTATCATCGCTTTACCTAGAACATATTCCACCTGATCGCGCGTCATATTCACACGTAGTTTTTTGACTTGTCTTTCGTCAATATAATTTCCTTGCGGAATATCAATGCGATACACCCAGCTGGAACAGCCATGTGCTGTGATCAGCGTGCATAAAAGTAGAGCCAATTGGCATGTTTTGGATATTAAAGACATAAAAGTATTTGTTTTTTTCAATTGTTCTGTTTTTTATCATACCGAGTTCATCGCAGATAAACAAGCTTTCTTCTCTTTTCACTGGACTTAGGTCTCTTCAGCCTGACACAGTAGTTGTTTTGCATTTTCAAGCGCACTTTCTGTAATGGTGTTTCCTGCTAACAGACGTGCTAGCTCGCGCTGCCTTTGTTCAAGTGATAAAGTGCTTAATCGAGTTTGCGTTGTACCTGCTTCATGGCACTTTTCCACCAAAATATGATGATGTCCAAGCCCTGCAACTTGAGGCAAATGGGTAATGCACAAAGTTTGAGTGTGCTTGGCAAGTGTCCTTAAAAGCTGTCCCACTACTTCTGCTGTTGCACCGCTGATACCCGTATCGACTTCATCAAAGATCAAAGTAGGCGCTGCTTTTTTTTGTGATGTGAGAACCTGCAAAATTAAACCAATACGAGAGAGCTCTCCTCCCGAGGCAACTTTGCGTACAGGTTGAAGTGCTTGTCCCATATTGGTGCACAAGTGGTAACAGACCTGATCGCCACCTGTGACGGTTTTTTTCTCTTTTTGATAATCGAGTTCAATCACAAAGTGTGCATGCGGCATGTTCAGCTTTTGCATCGACTGCGTCACAGCTTCACCTAAGGTTTTTGCAGCAGATGTTCTGGAGCGATGCAGAGCTTGTGCATGTTCATGATATTGATTTTCGTATTGTACAATCTCTTGCTTCAATACATGAAGTTGCGTATCAGCTTGCTCAAAGTCATCGAGTTTTTGCTGCAAATCCATAAAGTGCTGATACAGCATTTCAGGTTGAATTTGATGCTTTCGTGCTAGATCATGATAGCGAGAGAGTCTTGATTCTAAGTGAGCCAGATGCTCAGGATTCAAGTCGCATTGCTCAAACAGCATGTCGAGTTCAGAGGTCGATTCGTCCAGATAAATAGATGCTTGATTTAACATCTCGCAGATAGAAGTAAGCTGAGGTTCGATATCTTGTAAATCACTTAAACCTTGTTGCACCCGTGCAATCATGCTTTGAACATTACCTTCACTTTGATCGCGAAGTATAGCCAAATAATGTTGATAATGTTCAAGGAGCTGCTGCCCGTTGGCATGTTTTTTATGTTCTTGTTCGAGCGTGGGGTATTCATCTTCAAGCGGTGCAAAGCTTATGAGCTCTTCAATTTGGTAATTTAAGAGTTCTTGTTCTGCTTGCTGTGTGGCTTGACGCTCTTGGAGTGCATCGAGCTGATGTTGTGCTTGTTTCCAAGTGTTAAAACTGGTTTGCACTTGAGAGCAGAGTGCATCATGTGCTGCGTATTGGTCGAGCATGATACGCTGGTTCTCAGCTTTTAGTAGAGCGTGATGTGCGTGCTGACCATGAATTTGAAGCAGTAAATCACTTAAATCTTTCAATTGATTGAGCGAAACAGGATAGCCATTGATAGAGGCTTTTGAGCGTCCTTCTGGATAAATGAGACGACGTATGATGCATTCGCCTTCATGATCTATATCTTTGTCTTGTAACCAAGTTTGGGCTTGAGGGTTGTTGTGTATATTAAATTGTACCAGTATATCTGCTTTATCTTGTTTGTTTTTGAGCATCTGGCTTTCAGCTCGAGCGCCTAAACATAACCCAAGAGCGTCGAGTAAAATTGATTTGCCTGCCCCTGTTTCACCTGTAATACAAGTGAGTCCAAGATTAAAATCAAGCTCTAAAGACTCAATAATAGCAAAATTACGTATGTAGATTTGGCTCAGCATAAAGTATCTCGATAGGTTATTTGGAGGGTACAGTATAAGTAGGCGGTATGAAAAAGCAACGCTTAAGCGCCTAAAATAGCTGATTTCCCCATTGTAACTTGGTTCTGAGCACCTCAAAGTAATTATAATCTTCAGGGTGAACTAGGTTAAGCTTGTGTTTGCTGCGTTTAATGATGATCTCATCGCCTGCTAAAACAGGTAAATGCACTTGACCATCACAAGAGACGCATTGCCCTAAATTATTTTCAGGAGCGACCACAAGTTTGACCTTACTTTGTGCATCAATGCTGATGGGTCTTGCTGATAAAGTATGCGGAAACATAGGTAAGAGCATGAAGGCATTGAGCTCTGGTGATAAAATGGTGCCACCTGCTGAAAGGGCGTACGCTGTGGAGCCTGTAGGTGTGGCAACAATAATACCGTCTGCGCGCTGGCTATACATGAATTCATCATTGATATAGACTTCAAATTCAATCATATGCGCGACTTTACCGGCATGCAACACGGCTTCATTCATAGCAAGGTTTGAGCTTTGTAACTGGCCGTGGCGGTAGACCTCTGTTTCAAGCAGAAAGCGTGATTCTGCGATATATTGCCCTTTGAGAACTGACTCAAGCTGGGCTTCAAAGTCGTCAGGTGCGATATCTGTGAGAAAGCCAAGTTGACCTCGATTCACGCCAATAACGCTGATTTTGTGACGACAAAGGACTCTCGCTGCGCCCAACATATGACCATCACCTCCGACAACAATGGCTAAATCAGCAACTTTACCTATATCTTCTAGGCTGTATTCATCAGCTATGCGCAGTTTTTTAGCCAAGATCGGTTCTGAGATGACCTTGATTTTATGACCATCAAGCCAATGATAAATTTTACCCAATGTCTTAAAAGCTGCATCATGGTTGGGTTTACCAATCAGTGCAATCGTTTTAAATTCGGTTTTCATGGTATGATTTGACTTCTTAACCCTTGAATCGCCATAGTTAGCCCCCATAATAGACCTATCTATATTATAAACAAAGTTTTTTATTTGGAGTTTTTGTATGAATGAGCAAAAAGAGCAAGCAAATCAAACGGAACAAGAAGTCGATTTAACCTCTACAGAACAAGCCCATGCTGAGGAAACCGAGTTCATGGATCAAGATGCAAAAGAAGTTGAAGCCGAAGCGCAAGCAGAAGCAGAAACAGAAGCAGAAGTTAATCCACTGCAAGCGAAGCTTGATGAAGCTTTAGCGACAATAGCTGCTCAAAAAGATACCGTATTACGTGCTCAAGCTGAGTCTGATAACGTACGTAGACGTAGTGCTCAAGATGCAGAAAAAGCAAGAAAATTTGCTCTAGAGAAGTTCGTAAAAGAGCTTTTACCTGTAATCGATAACCTAGAGCGTGCATTACAAGCTGAAAGTCAGGTTGAAACTGAAGAAACTGCCAATGCACTAAAAGAAGGTGTTGAATTAACGCTAAAAAGCTTCCTTGAGACGGTTGCTAAATTTGGTGTGGAGCCTGTTAACCCTGAGCAAGGTGAAGTCTTCAATCCAGACGTACATCAGGCTATCAGCATGGTACCTGGAACAGAACAAGCAGCCAATACTGTGATCTTGGTCATGCAAAAAGGCTATCAGCTCAATGGTCGTCTCGTGCGTCCAGCTATGGTTACGGTTGCACAAGGTTAATTTAACCTTGAGCGGGCAAAAAAAGTAAAAAAACTCGATTTTGCCCTTGATAATGAAAAAACCATCCTTATATAAGAACATAACAGATAAACAAAGCGATTACTCAAGTACAGAAGTAGTCTGCTATTTTAAGATTTCGGAGAGTGAAAATGGGTAAAATAATCGGTATTGACTTAGGTACAACCAACTCTTGTGTTGCTGTACTAGATGGCGACGCACCACGTGTTATTGAAAACGCAGAAGGTGATCGTACAACTCCTTCTATCATTGCTTACACAGACAATGAGACTTTGGTCGGCCAACCTGCTAAGCGTCAAGCTGTTACCAACCCTCATAATACTTTATTTGCGATTAAGCGTTTAATTGGTCGCCGTTTCCAAGATGACGAAGTACAACGTGATGTGGACATCATGCCATTTAAAATCTGTAAAGCAGACAATGGCGATGCTTGGGTTGAAGCAAGCGACAAGAAGATGGCTCCACCGCAAATCTCAGCTGAAGTCTTAAAGAAAATGAAAAAGACTGCTGAAGACTATCTTGGTGAAGAAGTGAAAGAAGCTGTCATTACAGTTCCTGCTTACTTTAACGATTCACAGCGTCAAGCAACAAAAGATGCGGGTCGTATCGCAGGTCTTGAAGTTAAGCGTATTATCAACGAGCCAACAGCTGCTGCGCTTGCTTATGGTCTAGAGAAGAACATTAAAGGCGAAAGCATCGTTGCGGTCTACGACTTAGGTGGTGGTACATTCGATATCTCTATCATTGAAATGGACAACGCTGACGGCGAACAAACCTTTGAAGTTTTAGCAACAAATGGTGACACACACTTAGGTGGTGAAGATTTCGATAACCGCGTTATCAACTACTTGGTTGAAGAGTTCAAAAAAGACCAAGGTATCGATTTACGTAACGACCCACTTGCAATGCAGCGTTTGAAAGAAGCTGCTGAAAAAGCAAAAATCGAGTTGTCTTCAACACAGCAAACAGAAGTGAACTTACCTTACGTCACAGCTGACGCAACAGGTCCTAAGCACTTAGTCGTGAAGTTAACTCGCGCTAAGCTTGAGTCTTTAGTTGAAGATTTAATCGCACGTTCTTTAGAGCCACTTAAAGTTGCTCTAGCTGATTCTGACCTTTCTGTTTCAGATATCTCAGACGTGATTTTAGTTGGTGGTCAAACACGTATGCCTAAAGTACAAGAAGCTGTTACAAGTTTCTTCGGTAAAGAGCCACGTAAAGACGTAAACCCTGATGAAGCAGTTGCTATGGGTGCTGCGGTTCAAGGTGGTGTTCTTGCAGGTGACGTGAAAGACGTACTTCTTCTTGATGTTACACCTTTATCACTAGGTATTGAAACTATGGGTAGTGTGATGACACGTGTTATCGAGAAAAACACAACTATCCCAACGAAGAAGCAACAAGTGTTCTCTACAGCAGAAGACAACCAAAGTGCAGTAACGATTCACGTACTTCAAGGTGAGCGTAAGCGTTCTTCTGACAACAAATCTTTAGGTCAATTCAACCTTGAAGGTATTCAGCCAGGTCCACGTGGTACACCACAAATTGAAGTGGCATTTGACTTAGATGCAGACGGTATCTTGCATGTTTCAGCAACAGACAAGAACACAGGTAAAGAGCAAAAGATTACCATTAAAGCATGTTCTGGTCTGAGCGATGATGAAGTCGAAGCAATGGTACGTGACGCGGAAGCGAACGCGGATGCAGATGCTAAGTTTGAAGAGCTAGTTCAATCACGTAACCAAGCTGATGCGATGGTTCACGGTACGAAAAAGCAAATTGAAGAAGCAGGCGAAGCTTTAGCTGCGAACGATAAAGAAGCGATTGAAGCTGCTATCAAAGCAACTGAAGAAGCAACGAAAGGCGAAGACAAAGAAGCCATCGATAAAGCAACGCAAGCATTAATGGAAGCTTCTAAGCCTCTTATGGAAATGGCTCAAGCCAAAGCTGCACAAGAGCAACAAGCTCCTGAAGGTGCTCAGCAAGAACAAGCATCTCAAGCTCAAGACGATGTTGTTGACGCTGAGTTCGAAGAAGTTAAAGAAGACAAGAAGTAATTTACAATTTCATTGTTGATTCTTTTAGACGGGCGTTTGAGGTAACTCTTACGTCCGTTTGTCTAAAGGCAGAGAGTATGAGGCATTATGTCTAAACGAGATTATTATGAAGTTCTTGGCGTCGGTAGGGATGCTGGAGAACGAGAGATAAAAAAAGCATATAAAAAGTTAGCGATGAAGTATCACCCCGATCGTAATCAAGGTGATAAGCAAGCAGAAAACAACTTTAAAGAAGCAAAAGAAGCTTACGACATCTTAGCAGATGCCAACAAGCGTGGTGCTTATGACCAATTTGGTCATGATGGTGTAGATCCAAACCGTGGTGCAGGAGCTCAAGGTGCAGACTTTGGTGATATCTTTGGCGATGTGTTTGGTGACATCTTTGGCGGTGGTCGTCGCGGCGGTGGTCAGCGTCAAGCTGCACGTGGCTCAGACTTGCGCTACAACATGGAACTTTCTCTTGAAGAAGCGGTGCGTGGTGTCACGAAAGAAATTCGCATTCCAACTTTAGCAGCTTGTGGCACTTGTCATGGCAACGGTTGTAAAAAAGGTACACAACCTAAGCATTGTTCAACCTGTCAAGGCTCGGGTCAAGTACAAATGCGCCAAGGTTTCTTTGCAGTGCAACAGCCTTGTCCTCATTGTCGTGGTCGTGGTCAAGTGATTACCGATCCTTGTGGTACATGTCATGGCGAAGGCCGAGTCCAGAAAAGCAAAACGCTTTCTGTGAAGATCCCAGCAGGGGTTGATAATGGCGATCGCGTTCGTCTTACTGGCGAAGGTGAAGCAGGTGAGCATGGCGCACCAGCAGGCGACTTGTACGTACAGATGAATGTACGTGAGCACGCTATCTTTGAGCGAGAAGGTAATAACTTATATTGTGAAGTACCTATCTCGATTACACATGCAGCTTTAGGTGGCGATATCGAAGTGCCCACTCTAGATGGCAAAGTTAAACTTAAAATCCCTGAAGGCACGCAAACAGGTAAAATGTTCCGCCTGCGTCATAAAGGCGTTAACTCAGTGCGCGCGCACTCTGTCGGCGACTTGATGTGTCGTGTTGTGGTGGAAGTACCTGTAAATTTAACAGATCATCAGCGTGATTTGTTTATGCAATTACAAAACAGCATGTCGGGTAATCCACAACGTCATAACCCTAAAAAAGAAGGTTTTTTTGATGGGGTGAAAAAGTTCTTTGATGACCTTACCAGCTAGATCCTTCAAGCTTGAACCAACCTCTCTTCGGAGAGGTTTTTTTATACCTAAAGATACGATACTTCTTTGTAAACACCACATCTGTGCATTTCATGTAAACGCATTTAAGATCTTAATAAACCATGAATAACTAAAAAAAAGAACGTGATAAAACACGCTCTTTGATCTATTTTATCCTGTATTTTGTAGTGTAATACCTTTTTTTAAATTAATTTTTTAAAGCATGAAGAGCTGAGAATTTTTCTTTTTGAATGCACATAGCGATAAAGAATAATATAGGAACAAAGGCCATAAGAGCTCCTACATAAACTAGCCCTTTTAGTGATAAATATTGAATCATAAGTGGTGTTGTACCACCAAAGAAAGCCGCACCAAGATTAATACCTAAAGCTAATGAAGTTGTTCTGTTTTTCATCTCTGTTTGCAGAAAACAAATTGGATTTGAGGCACATAAAGTAATAGATGTGAATAAGGTAATAAACACCTGAGATACAATTAATGAGCTTACACTGCCTACTGATTGTAGTGCATAGACTGGAATAGCAAAGATGATCATACATAGATAATTCTTTTTAAGAACAGTATAACAATCACTATATTTATCGATAAGGAAACCTATAACACAAATCGCAATCACATAGATAAAATTAAAAAGTATAGGAAGATAAGCTCTTAATTCTGGATCAGAGGTTACCTGCTCAATAAGCATCTTACTTGAAACAGAGTTTCCATAGAAGATGACAAACAAAGGTCCTACAATCAAAAATATTCTTAAGACAGCCCAAGGCTGAATAGAAGTCTTTTGGCTAGCTTTAAAATCACGAGACTCTAAAAGTTGAACTTTAAAATAGTAACTAAATGTAATATTAAATAAACCAATTAATAAAGGAATACGCCAGCCAAAATCTAACATCTCTGTTTCTGTTAAGTTAAGCTGAACTAAAAAAACGATAAAAAGAGAGAATATTACAGATATAAAAGGAGTGCCACCCAAAATAGTGCCAATGCGAGCATATTCTTTTTTATGTGCATTTTCCATAAGAAAAGCGATTGTTGTAGGATACTCTCCCCCAAACGAAAAGGCTTGTATAAGCTGCATTAAAATAAATAAACATGGAGCCCATATTCCAATAGTATTATAGTCGGGTAAGCTTGCCATAACTAAAGTAGCTAGCCCCATGATAAAACTTGTGACAATGAGGGTTGCTCTTCTACCATATTTATCCGCATAAGAACCAATGATGAATCCACCTAAAGGCCGAATTAAATACCTCAATGCTATAGTTACCCAAACATAAAGGTAAGCGTATTTACCAAAAGCATATTGAGGAAAAAATATTTGACTAATATAAACAGAAAGAGCAGAATAAACAGCAAGGTCATAATACTCAAGAGTATGACCTACAGCAACTCCCATTCTCTTTTTCCATGTGTGCATAAAATATCCTTATTTTTTATGATGAAGCTTTAAATGTTGCACTAATAGTGAAAAGTACGTCTTTTTGCTCTAACAAATTAAACATTGCTGAATTAGCCATATATTCATAACCTAACTTTCTTTTAATATTCAGAATCACCTTGCGTACAGCGGTTTCAGAGCAATTATGCTCATAGGCTATTTCTTTTTGTGTTTTATTAAACATTAAGTGCCTAATGTATTGCTGCTCTTTTACGGTTAAAACAATATCATTGTATTTTGATTTAGCAAAATTGTAGGTATCTTTGACTTCATAATTTGCAGTATTGCTCTCTTGTTCAAGAAGTGATTGCACAGCTCGAAACTCAGATTTAATATTTGTTTTTGATTTGATCACTTTATCTACTTCATAAGAAAGTTGATGACTTAGTTTCTTTAATAAAATAGATGTTTGAGGTGTTAAAGGTACATCACTCCCAACTGTGACCATTTCGTAACCTGATTGTGTTTCAGTTATCACATCAAACTTGAAGTAGTTAGGTTTACCTTCACATTTATTTTTTATAAATTGATAGTAATTTTTGTATATATCGCAAGAGTTCTCTAAATATCGAGCGCCAGGTATCAAGCGTTTATATATCTGTAAATCTAAGTCTTGTTCAAGATAAATAAAGTGCCAATCATAGAACATCGGAATAGCCAAAAATTCAGCTTCTTTTTTATCAAAACGTGCAAAGGTACATTCATAAATACCATGCTGTTCAAGATTAGATTGAGTCCATGATTGCATATGTTGTGATAGTTGTTTCATGTTTTTATGATGAATATTCATATTAATAGTCCTTTTTTTCATGCTTCGCATAGCGGCTGTCCTTATGTATAATTGATCTGAACCCTTAACCTATGCGCTTTCATATTCATGAGTTTATAATATTATGATGTAGCGAAATGTTCGGGGAACAGTTGTTTTTGTTTTTTAAGGTAAACCCGTTGCTGGATTTTAGGCTGATGATATTTATCTTTAATCGATGTAAAAATCTGTTTCACTCTAATAAGCGGTAATTTCATCTGCTCAGCAATTTCATCGTCTTCATACCACTG